>VBKJ01000126.1 GCA_005879795.1 Deltaproteobacteria bacterium | reverse complement strand
GCACCTGGGCGGTCAGATTCGCGGCCATGAAGTTCACGCTGTCGGTCAGGTCCTTCCAGGTGCCGGCGACGCCCCGCACGTCGGCCTGGCCGCCGAGCTTGCCCTCCGTCCCCACCTCGCGTGCCACGCGCGTCACCTCGGACGCGAAGGAGCGGAGCTGATCGACCATCGTGTTGATGGTGTTCTTGAGCTCGAGGATCTCGCCCTTCACGTCGACCGTGATCTTCTTCGAGAGGTCGCCGCTCGCGACCGCGGTCGTCACCTCGGCGATGTTGCGGACCTGGCCAGTCAGGTTGGCGGCCATGAAGTTCACGCTCTCGGTCAGGTCCCTGAACGTGCCGGCCACCCCTTCGACCTTGGCCTGCCCGCCGAGCTTGCCCTCCGTGCCCACCTCGCGCACGACGCGCGTCACCTCGGAGGAGAAGGCGCCGAGCTGCTCGACCATCCGGTTGACGGTCTTGGCACTGCGCAGGAACTCGCCCTGCAGCGACCGTCCGTCGAA
Source organism: Deltaproteobacteria bacterium (assembly GCA_005879795.1). Taxonomy (NCBI): domain Bacteria; kingdom Pseudomonadati; phylum Myxococcota; class Myxococcia; species Deltaproteobacteria bacterium. The sequence goes on along the minus strand of VBKJ01000126.1, from coordinate 4,490 downwards.
GTCGAGCGCCATGGTCTGGGTCAGATCGCCCTTGGCGACCGCGCCGATGACCCGAGCCATCTCGCTGGTGGGGTGGACCAGGTCGCCCACCAGCGTGTTCACGGACTCCACCGACGACGCCCAGAGGCCGGTGAAATCCCCGATCGGCGCGCGGTGGCCGATCTTGCCTTCCTTGCCGACCAGTCGGGCCAGGCGCTCGAGCTCGCGGGCCAGACGCTGATTTGCCTCCATGATCTCGTTGACGGTGTCGGCCACCTTACCGCCCACCCCCGTCCACTTGAGCGGGAGCCGGGGCGCGAAGTTGCCGTGCCTGAGCGCCGTCAGCACCTCGAGCAGCCTGGTCTCGTCGACGCGATCGGTGGGCTGCTGCTTCTGTCTCTTCGCGGGGGCAGGCGGCAGCGGTATTCCGCGCGATCGGTGCGACGGAGCCTTGGATCCAGCGGCGGCCGGGCCGCTGGAGAGTCCATTGTCTCTCATGTCACCTCGCTCCCCCGCCCGACCCGCGCGAACGCGACCGGGCGTGCTTCACAGGACCGCGTTGCGGCGGGCGGAGCGGACCTCGATCCCAAATCCCGTCGGGACGTTCGGGCGCTCCTACCCACCACCCCCATCACCCCACGACTCGCCTGATTCTCCCCGCTCGGCGACCGCTCCCCTTGTCTAGTCTACCAGCTTCGTCGCTCCCGAGCGGCCAATGGACGTCACGTCTTCCCGGGAGTCCCGCTTGAATAAATCGGGTAGTGGGTCACCGCGTAGCCTGACACACAGTGACGCGAACCGCCGACGGGCTCACGTTCCGCTACGCGCCACTCAGGGCGCCGGCTTCCTCCCGTCGACCCGGCCTGAGCGTCAGCGCGCGCCCACGTCCAGGTCCGTGCTGCTGAGCACCTCGTGCACCTCGAGGACGTTCGGGCCGCTGAACATCTCGCGCGGCGGGCGGCTCGAGTGGGCTTCGGCGAAGTCCTTGCTCTCGGTCCAGGCGACGAAGTCCTCGAAGGTCCGCCACCAGGTCTTCACCTCGTAGTAGCCCTGCGCGTCCGGGTCCTCCGCCCAGGTGCCGCGCTCGTGCTCGAACTTCATCGGCCGCGGGCGGTGCACCTCGTTGCGGACGAACCCGGGATGGCGGTCGACGAGGTGGACGCGCCGCTTGAAGCGGTCCTCGAAGTCGATCTCATGGCCGCGGGCGACGGGGATGCGGTTGGTCACGACGATCATAGGTCGATCTCCCTAGCACAACGAGCGCCCGGGGTCTCAGAGTCTGTAAACGAATCCCCTCCCGTCGCCGGGCGGCCGCTGCATCCCGCCGCGCGGCGTTGCTCCTCCTCGCCATAGCCTTCGGCTATGACTCGTCGTCGCGCCTTGCGCGGCGGGCGCCTCGGCCACCCGGCTCGGTCCGGGGATTCGTTCACAAACTCTCAGCGGTGCGCCTCGAGCGAGGTGAGCAGCGCCTCGAAGCCGTCCCTGGCGCGCGCGACGGTCGCCTCGGGGCCGACGACCTTCAGGAACCACGGCCCGCCGGGGCCTTCGATCGCGGCCGCGAGGAGGTGGAAGCCGGGCTTCGGGGCGCCAGACGGGGCGGCCCGGTAGGCGCCCGCGAGGTCGACCGAGGTGACGCGGAGAGCGTGCACCGTGCGTATGGTGACCACCGCCGCGTCGCGCGCCGGGCGGCCGTCGGCCGGCGTGAGCTGTGCGTACCAGCGCTCGAGGTTCTCCGCCGCGCTGCCCCCCTTTCCGGCGCCGAAGAAGAAGAGGATCACCTCCCCGTCCTCGGCGTCGCCCGTGGCCCGGGGAAGCCGCCACTGGGCGGCGCGCACGTCGGAGGGCGCCGGCACTCGCGTCCACGCCGTGGGCACGGCAAAGCGCAGCCCCACCGCCTCGGTGCGCACCGTCTCGCCCGCGAGCGCAGCCGGGGCGAGGACGGCGACCAGCAGGAGCGCGCGGAGCATGGCCGTGCCTAGACGGTTCGCCACGCCGCCGTCAAGTTTTCCCGGGCTGCGGTTTTGCCGTGGTTGCAGGAGCGGGACCAGCCCGCCCGCCGCCGCTCAGCTGTCGCCCGCGGGACCCCGGCGGTCGCGCCGGAGCGCGCTGCGCTCGCCGAGCCACCCGATCTCGCGCGCGACGGCGCGCCGCTCCTGGGCGAGAAAGCGGCCGACGGCGTCCGCGAGGCGCGGGTCGCGGAGCCAGTGCATGCTCGCGGTCGCGGTCGCGTCGAAGCCGCGCCAGAGCTTGAACTCGCCGCCCGCGCCCGGCTCGAACCGCCTGAGCCCGCGCGCGATGCAGTGCTCGATCCCCGCGTAGTAGCAGACGTTGAAGTGGAGATGGCGGACCGTGCGCTCGGCGCCCCAGTAGCGGCCGTAGAGCGTGTCGCCCTTGGCGACGTTGAAGGTGCCGGCGATCACACGGCCGTCCTGCCGCGCGACGACGAACACGAGGCGCGCGCGCACGCGCTCGCGCGCCAGCGTGAAGAAGCGCTCGTCCAGGTACTGCTGCCCCCAGGGGAGCTGCGCGATCGTGCGGCGGTAGAGCCCGAACATGCGCGGGAAGAGCCCGTCGGGGATGTCGTCGCCGACGTAGGTGACGATCTCGACACCCGCGGCGGCGAGCTCGCGCCGCTCGCGACGGACCTGGTTGCGGCGCTTGCTGCGCAGGCTCGCCAGATAGTCGTCGAAGGACGCGAATCCCGGGTTCGTCCAGTGGTACTGCCAGCCCGTGCGGGGGAGCCAGCCGCGCCCCTCGAGCGCCGCCACCTCGTCGGGGAGGCAGAAGGTGACGTGCGCGGACGAGAGCTCGTGCTCGCCGCAGGTGCGCTCGAGCGCCGCGGCGAGCGTCGCGATGACCTCGCCGCGGTCCACGCCCGGCGCGGCGAGGAAGCGCGCACCCGTCACCGGCGTGAAGGGGACCGCGACCAGCAGCTTCGGGTAGTAGGGAATGCGCGCGCGCGCCGCGGCGGCGGCCCAGTTCTGGTCGAAGACGAACTCGCCCAGGCTGTGGCCCTTCACGTAGAGCGGGCAGGCCCCGACGAGGCGCTCGCCCTCCCAGAGGGTCAGCGGCCGCGGCAGCCAGCCGGTCGCGGCGGTGGCCGCGCCCGAGTCCTCGAGGAGCGCGAGCCAGTCCCACTCGAGGAAGGGCGAGCCGCCGCCGCCGAGCGCGTCCCAGGCCGCGCGCGGGACGTCGCGCATCGATTCGAGGAGGCGGAGCGTCCTCACATGATCGACTTGACCCAGCCGCCGTCGATGTCGAAGCACGCGCCGGTCACCCACGCGGCCAGCTCGGAGCAGAGGAGCGCCACCAGCGCGCCCGTGTCCTCCGGCTCGCCGAAGCGGCCGGCGGGGAGCGGGCGGCGCGCGCCGAAGTACTCGTCGAAGACGCGCCGGGGGTCGTCCCCCGTGCGGCCGGTGCGCTGCACGGCGGCCCGCATCGCCGCCTCGGTGCGCGTGATGCCGGGGCAGACGCAGTTCGTGAGCACGCCCCGGCCCGAGTACACGTTGGCGAGCTGTTTCGAGAGGTTCACGAGCGCGGCCTTGGCCGGCCCGTAGGTCGGCGCCCGGTCGTCGGGCTGGCGGGCGGAGGTGGACGCGACGTTCACGATGCGGCCCCAGCCGCGCTCGAGCATGCCGGGCAGCGCGCGGCGGATGAAGCGCACGTGCACCACCAGGTTCATGGTGTAGCTCGCGAGCCAGTCGGCGTCGGTGGCGCTGAGGACATCGGGCGGCGAGGGCCCGCCGGTCACGTTGTTCACCAGGATGTCCGCGCCATCGTCGCAGGCCTCGCAGTGCGCGCGCCACACCCTGTCCACCCCCTCCTCGGTCGCGAGGTCGGCCGCCACCGCGAGCACATCGCCGCCGCACGCGCGGAGCTCCGCCTCGGCCGCGCGGAGCCGCTCGGGGCGCCGGGCGCAGATGGTGACGCGGGCGCCCTCGGTGGCGAGCGCGGCCGCGATCGCCTTTCCGATGCCCGCGCTCGAGCCGGTGACGAGCGCGCGCCTGCCCGCGAGCCGGAGGTCCATCGCGCCGCTACGCGAGCTGGCGCGCGATCCCGGCGGCGCGGTCGAGGAGGGGCAGGAGCGTGTCGGCCTCCGCCGAGGGGAGCGCGAAGATGGCGCGCTCGACGCCGATATCCCGCAGGCGCACGAGCCCAGGCGCGTCCATCGGCGCGCCGTAGACGGACACCGAGATGCTGCGCGGGTCCCTGCCCTTCTCGCGCGCGAGCCACGAGAGCTCCGCCATCCCGGCCTCGAGGTCGCCGGCCCGCACGCTGATCGGGAGCCAGCCGTCGCAGTAGTCGACGACGCGCTGGAGGGCGCGTCGGCCGTGGCCGCCGAGCAGGACGGGCGGGTGCGGCCGCTGCACCGGCTTCGGCCACGACCAGAGCGGCTCGAAGCGCACGAATTCGCCCTCGAAGGCCGCCTCGTCCTCGGTCCAGATGCGCTTCATGGCGAGCACGCGCTCGCGCAGCACGCGCCAGCGCTGCTTGAAGTCGGTGCCGTGGTC
>VBKJ01000125.1 GCA_005879795.1 Deltaproteobacteria bacterium | reverse complement strand
GAGTCGCCGTCGCGCACGGCGCGCGTGCGCAGCGCAGCCGCGTCGCTGCCCGAGCCGGGCTCCGTCAGACACCAGGCGCCGAGCCACTCGCCGCGCGCCATGCGCGGCAGGTAGCGGCGGCGGAGCGCCTCGCTCCCGAAGACGTTGATGTGGCCCGAGGCGAGGCCGGTGTGGCTGGCGACGGTGAGGCCCAGGGAGGCGTCGTAGCGCGCGATGCCCTCGACCACGAGCAGGTTCGCGAGCGTGTCGGCGCCGCCGCCGCCCACGTCCTCGGGGAGCGCGACGCCCATGAAGCCGAGCTCGCCCAGGCGCTTCACGGTCTCGTGCGGGAAGCGCTCCTCGCGGTCCCAGGCGGCCGCGTGCGGCTTCACCTCGCGCTCGCCGAAGTCGCGGATCGTCTCCTGGATGTGGCGGTGCTCGTCGGAGAGCGTGAAATCCATCAGGCGACCCGCGGCTGGACGTTGGCGCGGATCCAATCGACGATCTCCTGTGTCGAGGCGCCGGGGGTGAAGATCTTGGCGACGCCGGCCTTGCCGAGCGCCGGGATGTCCTCGTCGGGGATGATGCCGCCGCCGAAGACGACCTTGTCGCCCCCGCCACGGCGCCTGAGCTCGTCGACGACGGCGGGGAAGAGCGTCAGGTGGGCGCCGGAGAGGATCGAGAGCCCGACCGCATCGACGTCCTCCTGGACGGCCGCCTCGGCGACCATCTCGGGCGTCTGGTGGAGGCCCGTGTAGATCACCTCGAAGCCCGCGTCGCGCAGCGCCCGCGCGATGATCTTGGCGCCGCGGTCGTGCCCGTCGAGGCCGGGCTTCGCCACCAGGATGCGAAGCGGGCGGCCTACAGCCATGCCGGGTCCCGGTACTGGCCGAAGACCTGGCGGTAGACGTCCGCGATCTCGCCCACCGTGCACATCGCCTTCACGGCGGCGACGAGCGGCGGCATCAGGTTCTCGTCCGACTCCGCGGCTGCGCGCACCCGCTGCAGGGCCGCGCGCGCCGCGGCCGCGTCCCGCTCGCGCTTCACCCGCCGCACCCGGTCGGCCTGCCGCTGCTCCACCTCGAGCGGCACGCGCAGGAGGTCCGGCGGGCGCTCCTCGGGCACCTGGTAGCGGTTCACGCCGATCACGGTCTTCTCGCCGCGGTCGATCTGCTGCTGGTAGGCGTAGGCCGCGTCGGCGATCTCGCGCTGCGGGTAGCCGGCCTCGATCGCCTTCACCATGCCGCCGAAGCCGTCGATGCGCTCGATGTACTCGCGCGCCTCGCGCTCGATTCGGTCCGTGAGCGCTTCGATGGCCCAGCTCCCGCCGAGGGGATCGATGACGTTCGCGACCCCGCTCTCCTCGGCCAGGATCTGCTGCGTGCGGAGCGCCACCATGACCGCCGGCTCCGAGGGCAGCGCGAGCGTCTCGTCGAGCGAGTTCGTGTGCAGGGACTGCACGCCGCCCAGGATGCCCGCCAGGGCCTGCACCGTCACCCGCACGACGTTGTTGAGCGGCTGCTGCGCCGTGAGCGCGCAGCCCGCGGTCTGCGCGTGGGTGCGGAGCCTGAGCGAGCGCGGGTCCTTCGCGCCGAAGCGCTCGCGCATGATCGTCGCCCACAGGCGGCGCGCGGCGCGGAGCTTCGCCACCTCCTCCAGGAAGTCGTTGTGCAGGTTGAAGAAGAAGGAGAGCCGGGGCGCGAAGTCGTCCACCCGGAGCCCGCGCTTCACCGCCGCCTCGACGTACGCGATGCCGTCGGCCAGCGTGAACGCCAGCTCCTGCACCGCCGTCGAGCCCGCCTCCCGGATGTGGTAGCCGCTGATCGAGACCGGGTGCCAGCGCGGCACCGCGCGGGCGCAGAACTCGATCATGTCCACCACGATGCGGAGCGACGGCTCGGGCGGGCAGATCCACTCCTTCTGCGCGATGAACTCCTTCAGCATGTCGTTCTGGATGGTGCCGCCGATCTGCGTCCAGGGAACGCCCTGCTCCTCGGCCACCGCCAGGTACATCGCGAGCAGCGCGCTCGCGGAGCAGTTGACGGTCATCGAGGTCGTCACCCGGTCGAGGCGGATGCTGGCGAAGAGCGCCCGCATGTCGGCGAGGCTCGAGACGGCGACGCCCTCGCGCCCGACCTCGCCGAGCGCGCGCGGATGGTCGGCGTCGTAGCCCATGAGGGTCGGCATGTCGAAGGCGGTCGAGAGCCCCGTCTGGCCCTGCTTCAGGAGGAAGTGGAAGCGCGCGTTGGTGTCTTCGGGGGTGGCGAAGCCGGCGAACTGGCGCATCGTCCACAGCCGGCCCCGGTACATGCTCGGGTAGACGCCGCGCGTGTAGGGGAACTCGCCGGGGAGGCCGAGGCGCTCGCCCGCGTCGGGCGGGATATCCTCGGCCGTGTAGAGCGGCCCCACCTCCATGTCGGAGACGGTCGAGAAGCGGACGTCACGCTCCTTCTCCGTCCGGTAGCGCTTCTCGAGCCACTCGCGCCTGGTCATCGGAGCCGCCTCCGCGGCTGCAGCGGGACGACCCGCGCCGGCTTCGCTCGTCGCCGCCGCTCGACCATCTTCCGCGCCACGGGCAGCCAGTGCTCGGGTACGAGAACGTGGACTCGCGACCCGAACGCGATGGACGGATAGACGCTCGACCCCTCGGTTGTCAGCAGGCACGGGACGCCGCGCCCCTCGAGGAAGCCCTTGACGAGGTGCGCCTCCGGGGGCGTCGGTGCCGAGTAGCAGGTGCGCCAGCTCATCAGTATCCTTCGCTCGCGCTCATCGGTATCCTTCGCTCGCGCTCATCGGTATTCTTCGCTCGCGCTCATGCGCCCCGAGCCTCCCGGAGGAGCTGCCCAGCGATCACCAAGCGCTGGATCTCCGACGTGCCCTCGTAGATCTCGGTGATCTTGGCGTCGCGGAAGTAGCGCTCGACGGCGAACTCGCGCGTGTAGCCGTAGCCCCCGTGCATCTGCACCGCCTGCGTGGCGAGCGTCATCGCGGTCTCGGCGGCGAAGAGCTTCGCCATCGCCGCCTCCTTCGTATATGGCAAACCGCGGTCCTTCAGGAAAGCCGCGCGCAGCGTGAGGAGCCGCGCCGCCTCCACGGCGGTCGCCATGTCGGCCAGGCGGAACTGCGCGGCCTGGAACTCGGCCAGCGCGCGGTCGAAGGCGCGCCGCTCCCGGGCGTAGGCGAGCGAGTCCTCGAAGGAGGCGCGCGCGATGCCGACTGCCTGCGCGGCGATGCCGATCCGCCCGCCGTCGAGCGTCTTCATGGCGACCTTGAAGCCGCCCGACTCCGCGCCGAGCAGGTTCTCGCGCGGCACGCGGAGGTCGGTGAAGGCGAGCTGCGCGGAGTGCGCGCCGCGGATGCCCATCTTCTCCTCGACGCGCACCACCTCCCAGCCGGGCCACGCCGTCTCGACGATGAAGGCGGCGAGCCCCTCGTTGCCCAGGCCGAGATCGAGCGAGGCGAAGACGATCGCGAGCTGCGCGTCGGGCGCGTTGGTGATGAAGTTCTTGGTGCCGTTGAGCACGTAGTGGTCGCCGGCGCGCCGCGCGGTGGTGCGGATCGAGCCCGCGTCCGAGCCGGAGCTCGGCTCCGAGAGCGCGAAGCAGCCGAGCCACTCGCCGCGCGCGAGCCGGGGCAGGTAGCGCTCCCGCTGCGCCTCGGTGCCGAGCGCCAGGATCGGCCAGGTGGCGAGCGAGGCGTGCGCCGAGAAGATGACGCCGGTCGCCGCGCACGCGGCCGACAGCTCCTCGACCGCGAGCGCGTAGGCGACGTGGTCGAAGCCCGCGCCGCCGTAGAGCTCGGGGACGAAGCAGCCCATCACACCGAGGCGGCCGAGCTCGCCGATCAGTTCGCGCGGGAAGCGCTCGCGGCGGTCGGTGTCGGCCGCCGCCGGCCGGACGCGCTCCTGCGCGAAGGCGCGCACCAGGTCGCGCAGCTGGCGCTGCGTCTCCGTGAGCTCGACGCGCACGCCCCTAGCGTCCCTTCCACGCCGGCGTTCGCTTCTCCAGGAACGCCTTCAGCCCCTCGACCCGGTCGTCGGTCGCGAAGGTCACGCCGAAGGCCTCGACCTCGTAGCCGCAGCCGGTCCCGAGGTCCGCGTCCGCCGCGACGGCCGTCGCGCGCTTCGCCTGCGCGAGCGCGACCGGCGCTCTGGCGGCGAGATCGGCCGCGAGCCGCGCGGCCTCCTCGGCGAGCCGCTCGTGCGGCACGACACGGTTCACGAGCCCGAGGCGCAGCGCCTCGTCGGCCGGGATCATGTGCCCCAGGTAGATGAGCTCCCGCGCCCGCGTCTGCCCGATGCGGCGCACGAGCCGCTGCGTCCCGCCGAAGCCCGGGATGAGGCCCAGGTTGATCTCCGGCTGACCGAGGCGCGCCCGCTCCGAGACGACGATCAGGTCGCAGGCGAGCGCCAGCTCGAGCCCGCCGCCGAGCGCGACGCCGTTCACGGCGGCGACGACCGGGACGGCGAGCGCCTCGAGGCGCGCCAGCACGTCGTGGCCGAGGCGCGAGTAGGCGTACCCGTCGGCCGCGCTCATCGCCGCCATGGCCGCGATGTCGGCGCCCGCCGAGAAGGCCTTGTCGCCGGCGCCGGTGACGACCAGCGCGCGCACGCCGCCGTCGCGCCGGACCTCCCGGATGGCGCGCGCCAGCTCGCGCAGCGTCGCCGTGTCGAGGGCGTTCAGCGCGCGCGGGCGATTCAGGCGCACGGTCACCACCGCCCCGGCGCGCTCGACGAGCAGGTTCGTGAAGGCGACTTCTTTCACCGAGCCGATGCATACTCGATCTGACCGTCG
>VBKJ01000124.1 GCA_005879795.1 Deltaproteobacteria bacterium | reverse complement strand
TGGACCTTGCGCCAGTACCCCCACGGGAAGTGGACGACCTCGAGCTTCATCCCGTCCGGATCGGCGAAGAAGACCGCGTAGTACTGCGGGCCGTACTCGGGGTACTCCGCCGGCGGATCGAGGACCGTGATCCCCTCCCGCACGAGGAGCCCGTGGAAGCGACCCACCTCCTCGCGGCTGCGCACGCGGAGCGCGAGGTGGTGGAGGCCGACCCGGTAGCGGTCGAACACCGCGTTGCGCTCCGCCGGGCGAAGCACGATGGCGAGGTGAGCGTTGGCCCACGCGACGTATGTCGCGTGGGGCACGCGGCGGAAGCCGAGGGCGCCGAGAACCTTCTCGTAGAAGGGAATCGAGCGCGCGAGATCGTTGACGGTGAGATCGACGTGGTCGAGGCCGAGGACGTCCATCGGTGCCTCAGCCGCCATGCCTCCAACCCTCCGCAGTGAGGCTCTCCAGCTCGGCCCAGTAGGGCTCGTTCGGGTCGCCGGTGGGGAGACCTTCCTTCAGCAGCTCGTAGATACGCTTCGCGACGACGGAGCCAACGGCGTGAACGGCGTCGTGTCGATCGAGCCCCTCTGCCCGCAACCGCTCGAGCGTCCGGCGAACGGGGATCTCGTCACCGAGCGCGACCTGGTTCTCCACGATGACATGAATCGTTGCATGGAGTCTCACGTTGGGCAGTCTCACTCGCGCGCGCCGGTGGTACTGAAGAACGAGCTCTGTGCGCTCCCCCTCGTCCAGGGCGAGCCAGGCCTTGGGATCCGGCGCGTGCTGCGGGTCGTAGTGCTTTATCCGGAAGTCCTCCGTCACCCAACTCGCCACGTAGCGAAGGTCGTGAGGCATGAGTCTGCCTTCGTCGCGAAGGCGGCGGTACACCGGAACGGGATCGCCGTCTCGGAAGTGCTCGATGATCATGTAGAGCATCCTGGCCTCCGCCATGAACGCCAAGGCCAATCGCGGCCACAGAGTCCGCTACCGCCCGGCTTCGCGGGCAAGCCGCTCTCGCTTGGGATCAGGCGGCGCCTGGCAGCCGAGGATCGCCATGCCGGTCGATCCCGCTACGACCCCGTGTACCTCACCGGGGCGAACGAAGATCACGTCACCAGCCTGGACTGGGGTCATCCGCTCGCCTTCCTTCAGCCAGCCAGAGCCTGTGAACACGAAGAGCACGTCCTCGGACTCTTCATGGACGTGCTGGGGGAACTCGTCGCCGGGCTCATACCGGGTGTGGTTGACGGTGACGTGCCGAGCGCCGATCTCGCGCGACACGATGATGTTCGTGATCGTGTCTCCCATCGCGAGGGGCTTCCCCTCGCGGTTCACATTGAGGATCGTCGCCATGGAGTTACCTCCGTTGCTTGTCTACGGCGTTCGCCGTTCCCTCCGCTGGCGCGAAGAAGACGAGCAGCGGCAAGTCCTCCGTGATGGAATGAACTTCACTCGCCGCTAGTTCCGCACCAGCCTCGCCGATCCGGTTGCCGCACCCTCCGGCTCGAGGCGAATCAGCTTGGGGAGGGCGCCTTCGATCTGCCAGGCGGGGAGGTTCGAGTTGGACGTCCACACTGCGCCGCCGGGGCCGAACTCGATCTCGCGCGTGTAGGTGACGCGCGTCGGCAGCGGGTAGACCGTGAAGCGCTCGCTCGCCGGCTCGAAGCGGATCAGGGTGTCGGACTGGGTGCCGCAGATCCACACCGTGTCGGTCCGCCGCTCGACGTTGAGCGCGTAGGGGGTCTCCGTGCCGCGCGGCTCGGTGGGCAGGTCCCAGGTGCGGAACGCGCCGGCGCGCGGGTCGAAGCGGGCGAGCACGCTCGAGCTGAAGCCCGGGATCCAGAGGTTGCCCCGCGAGTCGAAGCGGAGCCGGCGCGGCGCGGCGAAGGGCGTGTCGATCAGCCGGATGTCCCCCGTCTCGGGGTCGAGCCGGCCGATGCGGTGCGCGTTCAGCTGGCTGAACCAGACGCCGCCGTCGGGCGCGATGTCGATGCCGTAGGGGATCGGGAGCTGCGGCGCGTCGCCCCCGCCCTCGGGATTGAACGGCACCCAGCGGCCGAGCCAGAGGAGCCACGGCACGGCACGCACGGCGAACGTCTCGCCCCAGGTGCGCGCCGGCAGGCGGTAGGTGCGCCGCTCGCCGCTCCGCGGGTCGATCATCGCCACCTGGTTCGAGACCGCGAGCGTGTACCAGGCGCGCCCGCGCGCGTCGAAGCGCAGCGTGTGCGGGTAGAGGCCGTCCTCCTGCAGGAAGATCTCGAACCGCTCCGTGCGCGGGTCGAAGCGGGCGATCTTGTTGCCGAGGCAGAGCGTGATCCAGATGCTGCCGTCGGGCGCCACCTGGAGGCTGTGCGGCGCGACGTGTGCGTCGGCGTTGGCGGGGATCGGTTGCAGGACGGTGAACACGCCGCCCAGGGGCGAGTCGCCGCGCGGGACGTCGAAGGTGCGCCGCTCGCCGGTGCGCGGGTCGAGGCGGTAGAGCTTGTCCTGGGTCGTGTCGACCGAGTAGACGCGCCCGTCGGGATGCACCGTGATGTCGTGCTGCATCGAGCCCGTGCCGCCGACCTCCCACTCGGTGATCACGGCGCGCGCCGCGACAGCGTCGGGCGGGGGCGGGGGCGCGAAGTGCTCGCCGAGCGCGGGCACGTAGGACGCCTCGGCGTAGGCCGCGTTCAGCGCCTCGGGCAGGCCGCTGCGCACGCGCGTCGAGAGAATGCCGCCCATGCGCGCCATGAGCGCGAAGATCTTCCGCCACTCCTCGGGATCGCGCTGCACGCGCGTCGCCCAGCTGCCCTGCTGGTGGCAGAAGGTGCACTGGCGGAGGAACTCCTCGCGCGCCGCGTCGTCGGGGAGGTGGGCGACCGCGAGGGCGAGCCACCGATTCGCCGGCAGCTGCCAGGCGAGCTCGCGCGGGTCGGTCTCGCGCTCGAGGACCAGCACCTTGTTCCCGGGCGTCGCGCCGGCGAGCTCCACCACCTCCGTCCGGTCGCGGAAGCCGGGCCGGCGCGCGCGCAGGTGGTAGCGGCCCGGCTCGAGCGGCGGCGTCGTCCAGCGGCCGTCGCCGTCGGCGTAGACCGTCGTCTCGCGCGCGAGTTCCAGGTGGCGCGCGGTGACGAGCGCGCCCACGACCGGCCGGCCCGCGGCGTCGGTGACGCGGCCCGCGAGCGGGGCGGGCGGCTCGGCGCGCGCGAGGAGCGGGACGAGGCAGACGAGGAGCAGGGCGCGGTTCATCATCGCACCTCCCCGGCCGCCGGGGCGGCCACGCGGAACTCGAGCACGAGGGGCTGCCGCTCGGCCCGGCGGGCGCGTCCCGTCATCTCCTGGCGGACGCCGTCCACGTCGACGAGCAGCGAGTACGGCACTTCGTCGGAGGCGCCGGCGCCGCACGTCTCGAGGAAATCCACGCCCACACGGTACCGCCCGGGAGGCGGGTTCGTCCACCGGGCGCGCTCGAGCTGCTCGCCGGCCTGCCGCCCGGCGCAGCGGGCGTCGCGCTCGAGGACCCCGCCGCTCGCCGTGCGCGGGTTCGCGAAATAGACGGTCTCGAAGGCCGGATCCGTCACGTAGAGGTCCAGGTCGACGGGCGCCGTCCAGCGGAGCGTCACCGTCGCGCCCGGCCGCGGCGGCTCGGGCGGGGCCGAGGCCGGCGGCGGGGGCGCCTGGCGGGAGCATGCGGCCCCGAGCACGAGGAGGCCGAGCGCCGTCCGCCTCATGCCAGCCGTCTCAGCACGGCGAGGTTCAGCCGGTCCTCGGCCAGGTCGGCGCCCTTCGGCGTCTCGATGCACATGGGCAGGCCGCGGAAGCGCCGGTCGCGCAGCAGCCGGCGGAAGGCGCCGAGACCGAGGGCGCCCCGACCGATGTGCTCGTGGCGATCGAGCCGCCCGCCGAGCGCGCACTTCGCGTCGTTCAGGTGGAACGCGACGATCCGGTCGATGCCCAGGTTGGCGTCGAGCTCGGCGAGCGCGGCCGCGTATCCGGCGGCTGAGCGGAGGTCGTAGCCCGCGGCGAAGGCGTGCTCCGTGTCGAGGCAGACGCGCAGCCGCTCGCCCCCGCGCGCCTCGGCGCAGAGCCGCCCGAGCTGCTCGAACCGCCAGCCGATCTGCGTTCCCTGACCGGCCGTGTTCTCGAGCGCGATGGTGGCGGTGCAGCCGCGGCACGCCTCGAGCACCTCGCCGAGCGAGCGCGCCGCGGTGCGCAGGCCCGCGTCCTCGCCCGCGCCGCAGTGCGCGCCCGGGTGCGCGACCAGGTACGGGATGCCGAGGCGCTCGCAGCGCTCGAGCTCGGCGATCAGCTCGCGCACCGAGCGCTCCCGCAGCGACTCGACCGGCGCCGCCGGGTTGGGCAGGTAGGAGTCATGCGCGAGCAGCGCCCGGATGCCGGTCGCCGCGCGCGCGGCGGCGAACGCGCGCACCTCGTCCTCGGCGAGCGGGCGCAGCGCCCACTGGCGCGCCGAGCGCGTGAAGATCTGCACCGCCTGGCAGCCGAGCGCTCGCCCGCGCTCGAGGGCGCGATGGAGCCCGCCCGCGATCGACTGATGCGCGCCGAGGAGCGGGCCGGACCGGGGCATTGGCGGGCGTGCCACTCGACGGGCCAAGCGGCCCCATGGCTACAGGCGCCGGCGCCGGAGCTCAACACCCGCGCGGAGGCCTCTGTTGACAGGCGCGACGCGCCGGAGGAGAGGTAGCGGACGAGCTTGGCGTCAGGTGCCTCCCGGCCTGGGGCCCGCACCCGGATCAAACCTCGCGTCGGTGCGTTCGGGCAGATCGGAAGGAGGTCCGATGCCTCTTCGACCACCCAGCAGTCCGCGACCGAGTCCCCAACCGCGCCGGGCCAGGGCCGTGCTCTCCGTTGGACGGCGGCTGTTCATCAACTGCCCGGGCGTCCCTCGCAGCGTGGCGCTGACGGACGACGCGGGTCGGAGCATCTCGGCGCTGGCTGATGGCGCCGAGGTGGAGATCGTCGCCTGGCGGCCGCGTGGCGGCTCCGGGACGCGCTACCGCGTGAGGTCGACGCGCGACCGCTGCGAGGGCTGGCTCGCCGCCGAGGAGCTTCGCCCGGCGCTGACGCCGGCGCCACCCGCAGCTTCGGACGCGGTTCCGCGAGGCGAAGCGCCGAGCGCGACCCGGGAGGACGTTCC
>VBKJ01000123.1 GCA_005879795.1 Deltaproteobacteria bacterium | reverse complement strand
TGCCGCTGCTGGCGATGTGCCTGAGCGACCTCCTCCTCGGCTTCGGCGTCCATCGAGTGATGCCGTTCGTCTACGGCAGCTTCGCCCTCAACGTGGTCCTCGGCCGGCTGATCCGGGATCGGCGCTCGCCGCTTGTCGTGGGCGGGGCCGCGTTGGCCGGGTCGGTGCTGTTCTTCGTCATCACGAACTTCGGCGTGTGGTGCTTGAGTGACCTCTATCCGCGGACCGTAGAGGGCTTCGTCGCCTGCTATGTGGCGGCTATCCCGTTCTTCCGGAACACGCTCGCCGGAGACCTCCTTTATGCTGGCGTGCTCTTCGGCGGGTTCGCCCTGGCGGAACGGCGCTTCCCCGCACTGCGGAGGCAGTCGGCGTTGGTGCTTGCCCATGGATAGGCCGTGAAGGCCCTAATCGTCGCCGGCACGGCGAGCGGCGTCGGCAAGACGACCGTCACGCTCGCGCTTCTCGCGGCGCTCCGCGAGCGCGGGCTCCGGGTGCAGCCCTTCAAGGGGGGCCCCGACTTCATCGACCCCGGGCACCACGAGGCGGTGTGCGGGGTGGCCTCGCGCACGCTGGATGCCTGGATGCTGCCGGCCGAGGAGAACCGGCGCATCTTCTGGCGGGCGGCCTTGGGACGCGACGTCGCGGTGGTCGAGGGCATGATGGGGCTCTTCGACGGCGTCGAGGGGGCGAGCGAGGCCGGCAGCAGCGCCGCGCTCGCGAAGATGCTCGGCCTGCCCGTGGTGCTCGTCGTCGACGCCGGCGGTGCGGTGCGGAGCGCGGCGGCGGTCGTGCGCGGGTTTCGCGACTTCGACCCGGCACTCCGGCCGGCGGGTGTCGTCTTCAACCGCGTCGGCGGCGCGGCGCACCTGGCGGACCTGACCGCGGCCGCGGCGCCGCTCGGCGTGCCCCTCCTGGGCGGCCTCCCGTGGGAGCCGTCGGCGACCGTCCCCGAGCGACACCTGGGGCTCGTCATCGCCGACGAGACGATGTGGACGCGGGAGGGCGTGGGCCGTCTCGCCGCACTCGCGCGCGATCACCTGGACCTCGCCCGCCTGCTGGCGGAGAGCGAGGTGCGAGAGCCGGCCCGGCTCCCGCCCGAGCCGCCGGCGCTCCCGGCGCGCGTGCGCGTGGCGATCGCGCGCGACGCTGCCTTCTCGTTCTATTACCGCGACAACCTGGACCGCCTGGCTGCGGCCGGCGCCGAACTCGTCGGCTGGAGTCCGCTCGCGGACGCCGGCCTGCCCGCGGGGACGCGCCTGCTCTACCTCGGCGGCGGCTATCCCGAGGTGCATGCGCCGCGCCTCGCCGCCAACGCGGCGGCGCGCGCGGCGGTGCGCGAGTTCGCGGCCGCGGGCGGCGCGATCTACGCCGAGTGCGGCGGGCTCATGTACCTCACCGAGCGGCTTCGCACGCTCGACGGGACGTCGCACCCGATGTGCGGCGTGCTGCCGCTCGCGGTGCGCATGGAGTCGCGGCTCGCCGCGCTCGGCTACGTAGAGGTGGGAATCGCGCTCGGCGACGGCCCGCGGCTCAGCGCGCGGGGGCACGAGTTCCGTCACTCGACGTTGGAGGCAGAGCCGGCGGCTGGGCTCGAGACCGCCTATGAGGTGCGCGACGCCCGCGGCGGGCCGGTCCGGCGCGAGGGCTACCGGAGGGGCGGCACGCTCGCCAGCTACGTCCATCTGCACTTCGGGAGCTGCCCGGAGCTGCCGGAGCGCCTGCTCGCGTGGGCGGCGCGTTGACAACGGGCCGGGCGCCCGCGAGAGGCATCGGCATGCGCGTGCGGCTCTCGGCGATCCTCGCGGCGGCGGCGCTCGGGGGCTGCGCGCCCGCGCCCTCCCCGGCGCCCGCCGGCCCGCCGGCGCGCATCGTGTCGCTCGCGCCGTCCATCACCGAGGTGGTGTACGCGCTCGGCGCGGGCGAGCAGCTGGTGGGCGTGTGCGCGCAGTGCGACTACCCGCCGGCCGTGGCGAGCGTTCCGCGCGTGGGCGGCTACCTCGTGCCGAGCGTCGAGGTGACGCTCGCCCGGCGCCCCGACCTGGTGATCGCGGCGCCGTCGCCCGGGAACCGCGAGGCGGTGCGTGCCATCGAGCGCGCCGGCGTGCGCGTGCTGGTGGTCCACGACCGCACGCTCGCCGATCTGTGGGCCTCGATCCGCGCCGTGGCCGGTGCGCTGGGCACACCCGCAGCGGGCGAGCGGTTGGTGGCCGACGTGACCGCCCGGCTCGGCGAGGTGCACGCCCGCGTGGCCGACCTGCCGCCGCGGCGCGTGCTCGTGATCGTCGGCCACCGCCCGCTGGTCGCGGTCGGGCGCGGCACGCTCCAGGACGAGCTCCTCACCATGGCGGGCGGCGTCAACGTGGCCGCGGACGCGGGGCAGGTGTGGCCGACGCTCACGCTCGAGCTGGTGGTCGCGCGCGCCCCCGAGGTGATCGTCGACGCCGCCATGGGGAGCGAGGCCGGCGCCCGGGAGCTCTTCGCCGGGCTCACCACCGTGCCCGCGGTACAGAACGGCCGCGTCGTCATGCTCGCCGACGAGACGCTCCTGCGCGCCGGGCCGCGCGTGCCCGAGGCGGCGGCGGCGCTCGCCCGGGCCATTCACCCCGAGGCGTTCGCGGGGTGACCGTGCGGCCGCCGCACTTGACCGCCGGGCGCCTCGTGACGGCGACGTCGGTGCTGGCACTCCTGCTCGCCGCGACGCTCGTCGCCACCTCGCTCGTCGGTCCGGTGCACGTGAGCCTCGCGCGCGCGCTCGCGGGCCCCGAGAGCACCGACGCCGTGATCCTCTTCCGCACGCGCCTGCCGCGTGTGCTGCTCGGGGCGGTCGTGGGCGGGAGCCTCGCCGCCGCGGGCGCGGCGCTGCAGGCCCTGCTCGGCAACCCGCTCGCCTGCCCTCACCTGCTCGGCATCTCGGGCGGGGCGGCGGTGGCCGGCGTGCTGGCGCTGGTGGCCGGTGCCGACGCGGTCTCGCCGGTGGTGCCGCTCGCGGCCTTCGCGGGCGCGCTCGGCGCGATCGCGATCGTCGCCCTCGGCGCGCGCGCCGGCGGGCGCACCACGCCGCACGCCGTCCTGCTGGTCGGCGTGGTGTTCAACGCGCTCGCCGCCGCGGCCCTCATGCTGGTGAACGCGCTCGCCAGCTACACCCAGGCGCAGGGCGTCCTCTTCTGGATCATGGGCTCGCTCTCGACGCAGAGCTACGGGCTCATCGCCGGTGTGATGCTCTACAGCCTGGTCGGGCTCGGTTGGCTCGGCTTCCACGCGCAGGATCTCAACCTGCTTGCCGCCGGCGAGGAGGGCGCCCAGCAGCTCGGGGTCGAGGTGGAGCGCACCCGGCGGGCGGTCTTCCTCGCCGCCTCGCTGCTGGTCGGGGCCGCGGTGTCGGTGAGCGGCATGATCGGGTTCGTGGGGCTCATCGTGCCGCACCTCCTGCGTCTCGTCCTCGGGCCGGACCAGCGCCTCCTCCTCCCGGCCTCCTTCCTGGGCGGCGCCATCTTCCTCGCGTGGGCGGACACGCTCGCGCGCACGTTGCTCGGGCCGGTCGAGCTCCCCGTCGGCGTGGTGACCGCGCTCACGGGCGGGCCGTTCTTCCTCTACCTCCTCCGCCGGCACCTCCGGCGCGCGCTCGCATGACGGTGCTCCTCGAGGCCGAGCGCGTCTCCTTCGCCTACGGGCCGCGCGTCGTCCTGAGCGAGGTGAGCGTGGCCGTGGCCCCCGGGGAGCTGCTCAGCGTGATCGGCCCGAACGGCAGCGGGAAGACGACGCTCGTGCGCCTCCTCTCGGGCGTCCTCGCGCCGCGCGCGGGGAGCGTGCGTTTCAGAGGGGCGGCGCTCGGCGCCTACCGCCGCCGCGAGCTGGCCCGTCGGCTGGCCGTCGTGCCGCAGGACCCGACGCTCGAGTTCCCGTTCACCGCGCTCGAGGTCGTGCTGATGGGCCGCGCGCCGCACCTTCCGGCGCTCGGCTTCCCGCGCGCGCACGACCTCGCCGTCGCCCGGGCGGCGATGGCGCGCCTGGAGGTCGCCGGGCTGGAGGACCGCCCGCTCGACCGGCTCTCCGGCGGCGAGCGGCAGCGCGTGCTGCTCGCGCGCGCGCTCGCGCAGGAGCCGGAGGTGCTCCTCCTGGACGAGCCGACGACGCACCTCGATCTCCGCCACCAGGCGGGCATCTACGACGTGGTCGCGGAGCTCCGTCGCTCGCGCGGCATCGCCGTCGTGTCGGTGCTGCACGACTTGAACCTGGCGGCACTCTACTGCGACCGCCTGGTCCTGCTGGCCGGCGGGCGGGTCGTGTGCGAGGGGAGCCCTGCCGAGGTGCTCACGCCGGCGGTGCTGGGCGCGGCCTATGCGACCGAGGTCTACGTCGGTACGAACGCGCTAACCGGGGGGCCGATCGTGCTGCCGCGGGGGCGCCGGCCCTAGGCGGTCGCTCGTGCCCGGCGCGCGAGGGCGGCTCGGATGTTGACTTACAACTGGTCGGTCGATATGGGATCGGTAAGACATGGAGACGGCGACTCTGTCGAGTAAGTTTCAGCTCGTGGTTCCGCGGCGCGCGCGCGAACGTATGGGGCTCCGCCCGGGCATGCGATTCACGGTCCTCGACAAAGGGGGCGTTCTCTACCTGGTTCCCGAGCGCCCGATGCGTTCCTACCGGGGTCTGGCGAAGGGCACCAGTCCTCGCGGCCTGCGGGAGAAGAAGGATCGGCTCTGATCCTCGTCGACTCGAGCGGCTGGATCGAGTATCTCGCCGGCGGGCCGCGGGCGGATCGTTTCGCTCCTTACCTGGAGGGCCGGGAATCGCTGCTCGTCAGCGCGATCGAGGTCTACGAGGTGTACAAGGTGATCCGGCGGGATCTTTCCGAGGAGCGCGCG
>VBKJ01000122.1 GCA_005879795.1 Deltaproteobacteria bacterium | reverse complement strand
TCAAGGCGAAGCCGGGCGCCGTCCTCTTCATCGACGAGATCCACACCGTGGTCGGCGCCGGCGCGACGCAGGGCGGCTCGATGGATGCGTCCAACATCCTGAAGCCGGCGCTCGCCTCGGGCGAGCTCCGCTGCATCGGCGCGACCACCTACCAGGACTACAAGAGCCACTTCGAGCGCGACCGCGCGCTCGCCCGCCGCTTCCAGAAGATCGAGGTGGCGGAACCGAGCGTCGAGGATACCCACGCCATCCTGCGCGGGCTCAGGCCCCGCTACGAGAAGCATCACGGCGTGACGTACACGGACCGCGCGCTCCGCGCCGCGGCCGAGCTGGCCGCCAAGCACGTGAACGACCGCTTCCTCCCCGACAAGGCGATCGACGTGATCGACGAGGCCGGCGCCGCGCTCCGGGTGCAGCCCGCCGGCCGCCAGAAGAAGACCGTGCGCACGCGCGACGTCGAGCACGTGGTCGCCACCATGGCGAAGATCCCGGCGCGCACCGTCTCGGTCTCCGACCGCGACCGCCTGCTGACGCTCGACCGCGACATCAAGCTCCTCGTCTTCGGGCAGGACCACGCCATCGACACCGTCGTCTCGGCGATCCGTCTCGCGCGCGCGGGGCTCGGCCAGCCCGACAAGCCGGTCGGCTCCTTCCTCTTCGCCGGCCCGACGGGCGTGGGCAAGACCGAGGTGGCGAAGCAGCTCGCGTCCGCCCTCGGGGTCGAGTTCCTGCGCTTCGACATGAGCGAGTTCATGGAGAAGCACACCGTGTCGCGGCTGATCGGGGCCCCCCCCGGCTACGTGGGCTTCGACCAGGGCGGGGTCTTGACCGACGCGATCCGCAAGACGCCCCACGCCGTCCTCCTGCTCGACGAGATCGAGAAGGCGCACCCCGATCTGTTCAACATCCTGCTCCAGGTCATGGACCACGCCACGCTCACCGACCACACCGGCCGCAAGGCCGACTTCCGGCACGTGATCCTCATCATGACCACCAATGCCGGCGCGCAGGAGATGGCCGCGGCGGCGATCGGCTTCGGCGACCCGTCGAACAGGGACAAGGGGAAGAAGGCCCTCGAGCGTCTCTTCGCCCCCGAGTTCCGCAACCGCCTCGACACGGTCGTCGAGTTCGGCGCGCTCACGCCGGAGGCGGTCGAGCGTGTCGTGGACAAGTTCGTGACCGAGCTCGACGGGCAGCTCCTCGCCCGCCGCGTGACCGTCCAGCTCACGCCCGGAGCGCGACGCTGGCTCGCCGAGCGCGGCTACGACAAGACCTTCGGCGCGCGACCGATGGCTCGCCTGATCCAGACGGAGATCAAGCGCGTGCTCGCCGACGAGATGCTCTTCGGGCAGCTTCGCGACGGCGGGCGGGTCGAGGTCGACGCGGGGCCGGACGGGCTCGTGTTCCGCTATGCGCCGCTCAAGGCGCCGGCTCCTCCCGTCGACGCCGGCTGACGCGACCGTGACCCAGCGCAAGCCAGACATGCTCGGGCTGGCCACAGCCGCCGAAGGCCTGGACGCGGAGCTGTGCCGGTACGAGGCGCTGGCAGCCGGGATCCAGCGCGAGCGCCTCGACTCCGAGAAGAACCTGCGCCGCGCGGCGCGGGCGCTGAGCGAGCTGGAGGACAGCAAGGCGCGGCTCGGCGAGCACATCCGAGCGCTGGTGGGCGCGATTGCGACGGCGCGCGACCGCCAGGAATTGCAGTCGCGCGCCGTCCAGGCGCGAGCGGAGCAGATCAGGCAGCGGACGGAGAGCCTCGGGCAGCTGCTGGAACGATGGGCGGCGCTGGGCGAGGCGGCGGGGGAGGTGAACCGCCTGGTGGAGCGGGTCGCCGCGACGGCTCAGAACGCCGGAGCGGGGGAGCGCATCGACGTCCTGACGCTTCGCGAGATCGACGACCGCCTGGGCCGGCTCGCCGAGGACTCGGCGGAGCTTGCGCGAGCCGCCCAGGCCGACGAGTTCGTGGAGATCGGGACGCAAGCCGAATCGCTCCGGCTGCAGCTCCTTTCGGCGCGCAACAAGTTCAGGCTCCTCGAGCGCCACCGCGGGTCGGCAGACGAGCCGTAGCAGGCTGGCGAAGAGAGCCAACCCGAACGCTCCGCGCGAGCAGGCGAAGCAGCTCCCCGGGCTCGCAGGGCTTCGCCAGATGGGCCTGAAAGCCGGCTGCGAGCGCGCGCGCGCGATCGCTCGCCTGCGCATAGGCGGTGACCGCTACCGCCGGAGTGTCACCGCCTTGATCCACCGTGAGGGCGCGCACCTTTCGGATCAGCGCGTAGCCGTCCTCGGCCGGGAGCCCGATGTCGCACACGAGCACGTCCGGCCGCCAAGCGGCGAGCTTGCTGAGCGCTTCCGGCGCGCTGCCGACCGCTGCAACGATGGCGCCCGCCTGGGACACGATCGCGGAAAGCGCTTCCCGCGTGTCCGTCTCGTCCTCGACCACGAGCACGCGCATCCCGTCGAGGCCGCACGGGGCCTCCGCCGGCCGGGTCGCCTCGACGACGGCGGCGCTTCCGGGTGCCGGGAGCTGCTCCTCGTGACGGGTGGTGAGCGGGAGGCTCACCACGATGGTGGCGCCCCGCCCTTCGCCGGCGCTCAGCGCGGCGACGTTTCCCCCGTGTAGCTCGACGAGGTGACGCACGATGGCGAGCCCCAGGCCGAGCCCGCCGCTGGTCCGCTTCGACGATGCGTCCGCCTGCCGGAAGCGCTCGAACACGTAGGGCAGGAACCCCGGCGCGATGCCCTGCCCCGTGTCGCTCACGCGCACCTCCACGTCCGAGTCCACGCGGCGCAGGTGCACCTCGACGCGGCCGCCGCGCGGCGTGAACTTGATGGCGTTCGAGAGCAGGTTCCAGATCACCTGCTGGAGTCGTTCCGGGTCGGCGAGCACCCGGCCGGTCGCCGGATCGAAGAACCGGGCGAGCGTGATCGCCTTCGCCTCCGCCGCGGCCGTGAACGAGTCGGTCGCCGCCTCGATGACGGGTCCCAGCTCGAGGGGACGGCAGTTGAGCTGCAGCTTGCCCGTCATGATGCGGGAGACGTCGAGCAGGTCGTCAACGAGCCGCGCCTGGGCCTTGGCGTTCCGGTCGACCGCCTCGATGGCCCGCGCCGCGGCCTCCGGGTCGAGTGCTTTCCGGCGCAGCATCCAGAGCCAGGAGAGCATCGCGCTGAGCGGGGTACGCAGCTCGTGTGAGACCATGGAGAGGAACTCTTCCTTGAGGCGGTTCGCCTCGCGCGTTTCGCTGAAGAGCGTGTTCTCGATAGCGATCGAGGCCATCTGCGCGAGCTGGACGAGGAGATCCTCGTCCTCCTGCGTCAGGCTGCGACCGGGATCGCCAAAGACCTCGATCAGGCCCATGTTCCGCCCGTCGCGGCTGGTGAACGGGGCCGCCAGGACGTCGTAGGTCCGCGGCCGGCCATCCCCGTGCCGATCGACGCGGAGACCGGCGTGGTGCGGGTGGAGCAGCCGGGTCGTGCGGTAGGCCCGGTTCGTCTCGGACACCACCGAGGAAACCGCCACGTCGATATCGTCTGCGTCCGGGATCGCGGACCCACCCGAGACCGCGCGGTGCATGCGGAGCTCATCCACGCGCGCCAGCGCCAGCGCCCGCTCCGCGCCGAGGATCTCGCGCGCGCTCGCGGTGAGCACGGAGAGCATCGCGTCGAGCGAGAGCGCGGAGTTGATGGCGAGCGAGGAGTCGGCCAGCCGGTGGAGCTGGGCCGCGCGCTGCCGCAGCGAGTCTGCCTGCCGCTTCACCTCCGCCGTGGCGCGGAAGAGCTCGACGAAGACCGACACCTTCGTGCGCAGCACGTCGGGCACGACCGGAGTCAGGATGTAGTCCACCGCCTTGAGTGAGTACCCCCGGGCCACGTGCGTCTCGTCGCCGAAGGCAGTGATGAAGATGATGGGCGTGTGTGCCGTCCTCGATCGTTGCCGGACGAGGGCGGCCGTCTCGAACCCGTCCATGCCCGGCATCCGCACGTCGAGCAGGACGACGGCGAAGTCCTGCGCAAGCAGACGCCGGAGCGCCTCCTTACCGGAGCGGGCCTT
Source organism: Deltaproteobacteria bacterium (assembly GCA_005879795.1). Classification (NCBI taxonomy): domain Bacteria; kingdom Pseudomonadati; phylum Myxococcota; class Myxococcia; species Deltaproteobacteria bacterium. Next base: position 3,519 of record VBKJ01000122.1, on the reverse strand, counting down.
GACGATGTCGACGCGCAGGTCGAGCAGGATCGACTCGATGGCGACGAGCTTGTCCGGGCTGTCGTCGACGATCAGGATACCCGGCGCCTCCGGTGTCATGCCGTGCCCCACGGTGTCTTGGTCCACGTCCTCCAGGCCACTCCTAGTGGGACAGCCACACCCGGAGCAGCGAGAGGAGCTCCTCGGTGTCGATCGGCTTCGCGAGATAGTCGGATGCGCCGGCCTCGATGCACTTCTCGCGGTCACCCTTCATGGCCTTCGCCGTGACCGCGATGATCGGGAGGCTCGTGAACCCGGCCCCTTCGCGGATCGCCCGGATGGTCTCGTAGCCGTCCATCTCGGGCAGCATGATGTCCATGAGAACCGCGTCGATCCCGGGCAGTCCGTGCAGGATGCCGATCGCCTCCCGGCCGGTCTCGGCAGACACCACCGTGATGTCGTACCGCTCGAGAATGCTCGTCATCGCATAGATGTTGCGGATGTCGTCGTCGACGAGCAGCACCTTCTTGCCAGCGAGCGGGGCGTTCAGGTCGTGCAGGCGCTCGAGCACCCGCCGCTGCGATTCGGGCATGCGCACGACGGCGCGGTGGAGGAAGAGGGCCGTCTCGTCGAGGAGGCGCTCGGGCGCCTCGGCGTTCCTCGGGATGATGCTCTGCGCGAGCCGCTCGAGGCGTTCCTGCTCCTGCGGGGTGAGCTCTCGCGCCGTGCATACGATGAACGGGCAGGCCCCGAGCTCGGGTTCCTGACGCAGCCGCTCGACGAGCTCGACCCCGCCCACGTCGGGCAACCCGAGGTCGACGACGGTGCAGTCGAAGCGCTGACCTCTGAGGGCGGCGAGCGCCTCGCCCGCGGTTGCGACCGCCGTGGTGTGCACGTCCCCGTTCCCGATCAGCTCGACGAGCCGCTCGCGCTGGAGCGGGTCGTCGTCGATGAGCAGGAGGTTCTTCACGGGCCGATTGACGCAGTCCTCCAGCCGCGCGAGCGCCGCCTCGATCGCCTCGCCCGTGAGCGGCTTCACCGCGATGCCGACGGCGCCGCGGGCGAGCCTCTCGGGCTCCTCCTGGACCGAGATCACGTGCACCGGGATGTGGCGCGTGGCCAGGTCTTGCTTCAGCTGGTTCAGTATCCGCCACCCGTCGATGTCGGGGAGCCTGATGTCGAGCGTGATCGCATGCGGCTGGAGCCGGCGGGCGAGCGCGATGGCAGCCGCGCCCCGCGCCGCGACGACGGCCTTGAAGCCGCGGGCGTGCGCCTGCTCGAGGAGGACGCGCGCGAAGGGCGGGTCATCCTCGATCACGAGCAGGACGCGGTCGTTGGGTCCGATGTCGTGCCGATCGTCCTCGACCTCCTCCGCGGGGGGCTCGGCGCCCGCGGCGGGCCCCTCCACCGTGACCGCCAGGTGTGTGGCGGGCGGGCGCTCCGTGTCGAGCGCAGCGTCGCTCCCGCGGGCGGGGCGGGCGGCCGGGTGCAGGTGCGGGAGGTAGAGCTTGAACGCGCTCCCCTTGTTGGGGGCGCTGACGACCGCGATCTCGCCCCCGAGGACCCGGGCGATCTCGCGGCTGATCGCCAGGCCGAGCCCCGTGCCGCCGTACCGGCGGCTGGTGCTGCCGTCGGCCTGCTGGAAGGCCTCGAAGATGATCTGCTGCTTCTCGGGGTGAATGCCGATGCCCGTGTCGCTGACCGAGAAGACCACCACGGCCGGCGCCTCGTTGAGCACCTCGTTGTCCGGGTTCCATCCCTCGCGTGCGAGGCCCGCCCGGAGCGTCACACTCCCGTGCTCCGTGAACTTGAAGGCGTTGGAGAGGAGGTTGCGGAGCACCTGCTGCAGGCGCTTCGAGTCGGTGCGGAGGACCGCCGGCATGCGCGGGTCGGCCTCGATCGTGAAGTCGAGCGCGCGCGACTCGGCGACCGGCCGAAACGTCCGCTCCACGTAGTCGACGAGGTCCGCCACCGCGACGTCCGCGGCGTCGATGGTCACGGTCCCGGATTCGATCTTGGCGAGGTCGAGGATGTCGTTGATCAGCTTGAGCAGGTCGTTGCCCGCGGCGTGGATCGTCTTGGCGTAGTCGATCTGGCGGCGCGTGAGGTTCCCCTCGGGGTTCCCGCCGAGCTGCTCCGCGAGGATGAGGAGGCTGTTGAGCGGCGTCCGGAGCTCGTGCGACATGTTGGCGAGGAACTCCGACTTGTACTTCGAGGTGAGCGCGAGCTGCGACGCCTTCTCCTCGAGCGCCTGCCGCGCCTGCTCCACCTCCCGGTTCTTCCGCTCCACCTCGACGTTCTGATCGGCCAGCAGCTTCGCCTTCTCCTCGAGCTCGGCGTTGCTCCGCGTCAGCTCGCGCTGCCGGACCTGCAGCTCGGTGGCGAGGGACTGCGACTGCTTGAGCAGGTCCTCCGTGCGGGTGTTCGCCGCGATCGTGTTGAGCACGATGCCGATCGACTCCATGAGCTGATCGAGGAAGGCCTGGTGCGTGGCGCTGAAGCGGGCGAACGAGGCGAGCTCGATCACGGCCTTGACCTGGCCCTCGAAGATCACCGGCAGCACGAGGATGTTGAGCGGCGGCGCCTCCCCGAGGCCGGAGGTGACCTGGATGTAGTCGGGCGGCACGTTGGTGAGGAGGATCTTCTCCCTCTCCACCGCCGCCTGGCCGACGATCCCTTCGCCGAGCCGGAACTCGTTGCCGACGTTCTTGCGCGCCCGGTAGGCGTAGCTCGCGAGCAGGCGGAGCACCGGCTCCTCCTTGCTCTCCATGATGTAGAAGACGCCGTGCTGCGCCTCGACCACCGGGGCGAGCTCCGAGAGGATGAGCTTCGCGACGGTGAGCATGTCCTTCTGGCCCTGCAGCATGCGGCTGAACTTCGCGAGGTTCGTCTTGAGCCAGTCCTGCTCGCTGTTCTTGAGGGTGGTGTCCTTCAGGTTGACGATCATCTCGTTGATGTTGTCCTTCAGCGCCGCCACCTCGCCCATCGCCTCCACCGTGATCATCCGCGTGAGGTCGCCCTTGGTGACCGCCGTCGCCACCTCCGCGATGGCGCGGACCTGCGTGGTCAGGTTGGCCGCGAGCTGGTTCACGTTGTCGGTCAGATGCTTCCAGGTGCCGGCGGCGCCCGGGACGCTCGCCTGCCCGCCCAGCTTCCCCTCGACGCCGACCTCGCGCGCGACCGTGGTCACCTGATCGGCGAACGTCGCCAGGGTGTCGATCATGCTGTTGATCGTGTCCGCGAGTGCGGCGATCTCGCCCTTCGCCTCGACGGTGAACTTCCGCTCGAGGTCGCCGTTCGCGACCGCGGTCACCACCTTGGCGATGCCGCGTACCTGGTTCGTCAGGTTGCCGGCCATGAAATTCACGTTGTCGGTCAGGTCCTTCCAGGTGCCCGAGACGCCGCGCACCTGCGCCTGGCCGCCGAGCTTCCCCTCGGTGCCGACCTCGCGCGCCACGCGCGTCACCTCGGAGGCGAAGGAGCTCAACTGATCCACCATGGTGTTCACGGTGTTCTTGAGCTCCAGGATCTCGCCCTTCA
>VBKJ01000121.1 GCA_005879795.1 Deltaproteobacteria bacterium | reverse complement strand
TGGCCGACGCCGCGGCGGTACGCGCGCTGGTCGAGCGCACGGTCGCCGCCCATCGCCGGATCGACGTGCTGGTGTCGAACGCCTTCGCGACCAGCCTCGGCCCGATCGAGCGCTTTGCCCTCGACGCCTGGACGCGCACCCTGGCGGTGACGCTCACCGCCGCGTTCACGGGCCTTCAGGCGGTGGCGCCGATCATGCGCGCGCAGGGCGGCGGTGCCGTCGTCAACGTCGCCTCGATCTCGGGCCTCGGCGGCGATCGGGGCCTCGTCGCCTACAACGCCGCCAAGGCCGGCATGATCAACCTGACGCGCACCGCGGCGCTCGAGCTGGCGCCGGCCGGCATCCGCGTGAACGCCGTCTGCCCGGGGCTCATCGCCACGCCCGCGCTCGCGCGCGCGCTCGGCGGGGCGCCCGAGCGCGAGGAGCGGGCGCGCGCGGCCGTCCCGGTCGGCCGCTTCGGGCGGCGCGAGGAGGTGGCGCGCGCCATCCTCTTCCTCGCCTCCGACGACGCGTCCTACATCACGGGGACGACGCTGGTGGTGGACGGCGGCTTGACGGCGGGCACCGGGATCCCCGATTTCATGTCCGGGAGCTGACGATGGCGAAGGACGTCGTGCGCGACGAGTGGCAGGCGGTGGCCGGGGGCTGGCGGCGCTGGGAGCCGATGCTCCAGTCGTTCACCTGGCCGATGTCGCTCCGCATGGGGGCGGCGGCCGAGGTCGGCCCCGGCCAGCGCGTGCTCGACGTCGGCTGCGGCATGGGCGACCCGACGCTCCAGGTGGCCGTGCTGGTGGGGCCCCACGGCCGCGTGCTCGGGATCGACGTCGCCGAGGGCATGATCGCGACCGCCCGCGAGCGCGCGGCGGCGCTCGGCCTTGCGCACGTCGAGTTCCGCACCGCGGACGTGATGACGATGGACCTGCCGGCGGATAGCTTCGACGCCGTCCTCGGCCGCTGGAGCCTGATCTACGTCGCCGATCCGCCGGCAGCGCTCGCACGGCTCCGCGGCGCGCTCGTGTCGGCGGGCCGCATCGCGCTCTCGGCGTGGGCGCCGCCGGAGGCGAACCCCTGGATCACGATCCCGATGGCCGCGCTGGCCCGCGTGCGCGCGCTGCCGCCCCCCGACCCGGCGGTGCCGGGGGCGTTCCACCTCTCCGCCGACGGCGCGCTCGCCAAGGCGCTGGTCGGCGCGGGCTTCCAGGCAGTCGGCCAGGAGCGGGTGGTGCTCTCGTGGTTCGCGCGGGATCCGGACGAGTTCTGGGCCGTGACGGGCGACACGGCGGGGCCGCTCGCGTCGCTCCTCGCCGAGCTCTCGGCGGCGGAGCGCGGGCAGGTGAAGCGCGAGGTGGCGGAGGGGATCGCGAAGTTCCGCGCCGGCGACGTCTACCGCATCCCCGCGCAGGCCCAGCTCGCGTGGGGGCGGGCGTAGAAGCAGCTCCACTCCGGCCGGCAAAATTCAACCCTTCGGTTGATGTATCGCCGGCCCCCCTGCGCTAATCTCCGGCCGCATGCACGGTCCAGACGCCGAGCCGCCGGCCGGGCCGAATCTGCCGCTCGGCGTCGTCACCTTCCTCATGACCGACGTCGAGTCGTCCACGCGGCTCTGGCGCGAGTCGGCGGAGGCCGCGGCGCTGATCGCCCGTCAGACCGAGCTGATCGCCGCCGCCGTCGCGCGGCACGGCGGCGTGCGACCGCTCGAACAGGGCGAGGGCGACTCGACGGTGGCGGCGTTCGCGCGGGCGAGCGACGCGCTCGCGGCGGCGCTCGAGGCCCAGCGGGCACTCGCCGGCGAGCCGTGGCCGGAGAGCGCGCGCGTGCGCGTGCGGATGGCCGTGTACACCGGCGAGGCGGAGCTGCGCGGCGCAGGCACCTACGGCGGCTCCGCGATCATCCGGTGCGCGCGCCTCCGCTCGCTGGCGCACGGCGGGCAGGTGCTCGTGTCGGCCGCGACCAGGGAGGTGGTCGGCGATGGGCTGCCGGCGGACGCCATGCTGGTCGCGCTCGGCACGGTGCAGCTCAAGGGGTTCGACCGGAGCGAGCGCGTGCATCAACTCTGTCACCCCGACCTGCCGTCGACCTTTCCCCCGCTCACGCGCGCGGGCACGGGAGGGCTCGGCCTGTGGCCGACGGCGCTCGTCGGGCGTCTCCGCGAGCGGGGCGAGGTCGCGGCGCTGCTCGCGACCGATCGGCTGGTGACGATCACGGGCGCGGGCGGGGCGGGAAAGACGCGGCTGGCGCACGCGGTGGGCGAGGACCTGGCCGACCGGTACGCCGACGGCGTGGTCTGGGTGGAGCTGGCGCGCCTGTCGGACGGCGCGCAGGTGGCGGGGACGGTCGCCGGCGCCTGCGGCGTGCGCGAGGCGGCGGGCGTGGCCGCGATCGACCTGCTGGGTCGCGCGCTCGCCGAGAGCCGGATGCTGGTCGTGCTCGACAACTGCGAGCACCTCCTGGAGGACTGTGCGCGCGTCGCGGAGGCGCTGATGCGGGCCGGGCGGGGCGTGAGCGTGCTCGCGACCGGCCGTGAGCCGCTCGGCGTGACGGGCGAGGTCACGTGGCGAATCCCGCCGCTCGCCCTGCCCCCGGAGGGCGAGCGTGACTCCGAGCGTCTCGGCGCCTACGACTCCGTCTGCCTGTTCGTCGAGCGGGCGCGCGCCGCCCGTCCCGGGTTCCGCCTCGACGCCGGCAGCGCGCCCGTGGTGGCCCGCATCTGCCGCCGGCTCGACGGCCTCCCACTGGCGCTCGAGCTGGCGGCGGCGCGTGTCCGGACGCTCTCGGTCGAACGCCTCGCCGATGGGCTCGACGACCGCTTCCGGCTGCTGACCGGCGGCGCCCGGACCGCGCTCGCACGGCAGCAGACGCTCCTCGCCTCCGTCGAGTGGAGCCACGACCTGCTCGACGAGCCCGAGCGCCTGCTCTTCCGCCGGCTCGGCGTGTTCGCGGCGCCCTTCGACGTCGAGGCCGTCGAGGCGGTGGCGGCCGACGACCAGCTCGACCCGCTCGAGGTGGTCGACCTCCTGTCGCGTCTCGTCGACAAGAACATGGTGCAGCCCGCCGGCGACCGCTACCGGCTGCTCGAGACCCTGCGGCACTATGCCCTCGAGCGCGCCGCCGACGCCGGCGAGCTGGCCGAGCTGCGCAGCCGGCACCTCGCCTGGTTCCGCCGCCGGGCGGCGGCGTGGGGCGTCGACCGGGAGGTGACGACGTTTCCCGTGCTCGAGGAGATCGCCGCGGAGGCGCCCGACCTGCTCGCCGCGCTCGAGTGGTCGCTCGGCCCCGGGCGCCGCCCCGCCGCTGACCTCCTCTACGCGCTCGCATGGTACTGGGGACGTCGCTTCGCGCACGAGAAGCTGCGGGCGGTGTCGGGCCAGGTGCTCGCGGCGCTCGACGAAGGATCGGTGCCCTGGCTCGAGGCGCTCGCGCCGGTGGCGGATGAGCTCTACTTCGCCACCGAGCTCGGCTGGGTGCCGGCGGCCCGGCGCGCGCTCGACACGTTGAGCGGGGAGATCGCCCCGGCCGTGCGCGGGCTGGTCGAGCACGCGCTGTCGCTCGGCCCCGCCTTCCTCGGCTTGCTCGAGGGTGTGGCCGGCCTCGAGCGAGCCGCGGAGGCGGGCCGCGCGGCCGGCAACCGGAACCTCGAGGTCATGTCGCTGCTGACGATCGCCAGCCTGCTCGCCCAGCAGGGCGAGCGCGGCCGGGTACGACGCCTGCTCGCCTGGCTCGACCGGCACGTCCCGCCCGACGCCGTGATGCGATTCCTGCTCGACCAGACTCACGCCAACGCCATGGCCTTCGACGGCGACTTCGCGGGCGCCCGCGCCCGCCTGGAGCCCTATCTCGATCGGTCATGCGAGTTCAGCATCGCGACCCAGGTCGGCCTGATCGCGCTCTGGACCGAGGACGCGCCGCTCGCGCGACGAGCCGTCGCTGCGGCGGAGCGCAACCTCGCGGCGGGCGCCTTCGCCACGGCCGTGTCCTGGCTGCGCGCCGTGGTGCCGCTCGTCGAGGGCCGCTTCGACGACGCCCTGCGGGCGCTCGGGGAGGAACCCTCGCCGTGGACGATGGGGACCTCGTCGTTCCGGCTCCGCTGCATGGGGGCCGAGGTCGCCCTGTCGCTCGGCGATGCCGGTCGCGCCGCGGTGCTGCTCGACGAGGCGGAGCCGCGTCTTGCCGGTACGGTGCTGCACTACTTCGCGGGGGTCGTCCACCTGCTGCGCGCCCATCTCGCGCGCGGACGCGAGGACGTGCGCGAGGCGGAGGCCCGCGCTCACCAGGCGCTGGATGTCGCCGCGGAGCATGAGCTCGGGCTCCTCACGGTGGACACGCTCGAGACCCTCGCGCTCCTGGCGGCGGACGTCGGCAACGACGTGCAGGCCGGGCGCCTGCTGGGCGTCACCGACGCGTTCCGACAGCGCACCGGCTATCGCTGGCGCTACCCGTACCGCCGCCGCGCGATCGAGGCGCTTCGGCCGCGCCTCGACGCGGCACACGTCGAGGAGGGCGCCCAGCTCACGCTGGCGGACGCGGTCGCGTGGGCCCGCCGCGGCCGTGGAGAGCGGCGCCGGCCGAACCACGGGTGGGACAGCCTGACGCCGACCGAGACCCGCGTCGTCGAGCTCGTCGCCGCGGGCCTGCCGAATCGTGAGATCGCGTCGAAGCTCTTCGTGAGTCTCGCCACCGTGAAGACGCACCTGGTGCACGTCTACACCAAGGTCGACGTGCGGACGCGTGCGCAGCTCGCCGCGGCGGCGACGAGCCGCGAGGCGGAGCGGCGGAGACGGGCCGGTGCGGTCGATCCCCAACCCGGCGCGAGGACGCGCTGAAGCGAAGGAGGAGTATGGACACACAGCTGCCACCACCCGCGGTCCTGTATCAGCTGGCGACGGGTCACTACGTCTCCCACGCGATCTACGCCGCCGCCAAGCTCGGGATCGCCGACCTGCTCGGGACCGGGCCCCAGCGTTGTGACGACCTCGCGAAGGCCACCGGCACGCACGCGCCGGCGCTCCGGCGGGTGCTCCGCCTGTTGGCGAGCGCAGGCGTGTTCGCCGAGACCGAGGACGGGCGCTTCGAGCTGACGCCCGTGGGATCGTGCCTGCAGAGCGGGCCTGGCTCCTTCCGCCCCGTGGCGCTTCTCTTCACAAGCCCCGGCGTACGGGCCGCCTGGGGCGACCTCCTGCACAGCGTCCGGACGGGCGAGCCGGCGTTGAGTCACGTCTTCGGCGTGGGCTCCTTCGAGTACTTCGCGCAGCACCCGGAGGAGGCCGCGGTCTTCGACGAGGCGATGGGCGCGTTCACGGCCATGGTCGCCATCGCGGTGGCCGCGGCCTATGACTTCTCGCGCTTCGGTACCATCATCGACGTCGGAGGCGGAGCGGGAGCGCTCCTCGCCGGCATCTTGAGAGCCAACCCGGCGCTCCGCGGGGTCGTCTTCGACATGCCTCGCGTGGCCGAGGGCGCGAACGAGACGATCGCGGCAGCCGGTCTGGGCGATCGCTGCGAATTCGTCGGCGGAGACTTCTTCGAGGCGGTGCCCGGCGGCGGCGACGCGTACATCCTGAAGCACGTCATCCACGACTGGGACGACGCGCGCGCGGTCAGGATTCTCCGGAACTGTCGCCGTGCGATGAAGGCGGAGGGCAAGCTGCTGATCGTCGAGGGCGTATACCCGGAACGGATCGACCAGTCCGTTGCGAGCCGAGGCGCTGCGGCGAACGACGTGAACATGCTGGTGTGCACCGGTGGCCGCCAGCGGGCGGAGGCCGAGTTCCGGGCGCTGTTCGACGCGGCAGGGTTCGAGCTGACGCGGATCGTCCCGACGCAGGCGATGTCGAGCGTGATCGAAGGGGTGCGCGCATAGCCAAAGACCAATAGAAGGAACCAACTGGCAGTCAGACCTACCCCCGAAGGAGAGGAGCCATGGCAGGAAGAGTGAACCCGGTCCCGCGCGCGACGCCGTACCTGTGCTGCAAGGACGCGGCCCGCGCCATCGAGTTCTACAAGAAGGCGTTCGGCGCGACGGAGGCGATGCGTCTGTCGGAGCCCGGCGGGAGGATCGGGCACGCCGAGATCCGGATCGGCGATGCTCCGATCATGCTCTCCGACGAGTACCCGGAGATGGACGTGCGCAGTCCGCAGTCACTCGGCGGCTCACCGGTGCTCATCCATCTCTACGTCGACGACGTGGACGCGCTGGCCAGCCGGGCTGTCGCGGCCGGCGCGAAGCTGCTGCGTCCGGTCGCGGATCAGTTCTACGGCGACCGCTCCGGCACGTTGACGGACCCCTTCGGGCATCGCTGGATGATCGCCACCCGCAAGGAAGACGTCTCCGCCGCGGAGATGCAGAAGCGCTACGACGCGTTGATGAAGACAGGGGGAGAACACTGAACCAACGTATGGCTCAGCCGCTCCCCGCGCCCCGCCGCTCGAAGGCCTCGAGGTCGCCCGGTGCGATCACGAAGTAGCGCGACTCCGGGTGATGGAACACGAGCGCCGACACCGACGCCTCGGGGTCCATCATGTAGCCCTCCGTGAGCCGCACGCCGATCGCGCCCTCCACGTCGAGGGCGCGGAAGAGCTTCTCCTGGTCCTCGAGACGCGGGCAGGCGGGGTAGCCGAAGCTCACCCGCACGCCGCGG
>VBKJ01000120.1 GCA_005879795.1 Deltaproteobacteria bacterium | reverse complement strand
TGATGGCGAGGAACTCCGGCGTGCGCGTCTCGCCCTTCGCGATGTCCCTCTCGATCAGGGTGAAGCGGTGACCGAGCTGGGAGAGGAGGAGGCGGACCTTGTAGCCGTTGCCGGAGGGCAGGTAGTCGTAGAGCTTCATCATCGACGCGCCTCTACTACGGTTGCGCGGGCGCGGGAATGTCGCTTCTCCCCTCGTGGAAAACGGCCCGCCCGGGCATCAGGCGAGAAGGAGGCGGAGCGGCCGCAGCGTGCGCTTGCGCACGCTGATCGTCGTGAGACCCATGCAACCCACGCAATGCCGCAGCTCCGGAGGGAGATCAACCGCGGCGCATGCCTCGAGCAGGAATGCTCCTTGCCGGCGTGCATCCCGTTCGCCTAAGGTCCCCTGCGATGGCCGATGTCGGCGTCTACCTCCCGCAGGTCGGCCTCGCCTGGGACGACCTCCGCGCCCGCGTCGTCGCGTGCGACCGTCTCGGCATCCACTCCGTCTGGTTCATGGACCACCTCTATCCGCCGGGGCTGCCGAAGGTGCCGTCCTTCGAGGCGTGGACGACGGCGGCGGCGCTCGCGGCGGTGACCGAGCGGGTGCGCCTCGGGCACCTCGTGCTCGCGAACGGCTTCCGCCATCCGGCCCTCCTCGCCAAGATGGCGATCACGCTCGATCACGCGAGCGGCGGGCGGCTCGAGCTCGGCCTCGGCAGCGGCTCCTCGGCGCCCGAGTTCGCCGAGTTCGGCCTCGAGTTCCCGCAGGCGGCCGAACGCGCGGCGCGGCTCGCCGAGGCACTCGAGGTGGTCCGCCTCCTCTTCACCGAGGACGCACCCTCCTACGACGGCCGCCACTACCGCCTGCGCGCCGCGCCGAGCCTGCCGCGCCCATTGCAGCGACCGCACCCGCCGATCCACGTGGGCGGGGCGGGCGAGACGCACACCCTGCCGGTCGTCGCGCGGCACGCCGACGTGTGGAACTGCCCCACCTACGCGCTCGCCGAGCTGCCGCGGAAGCTCCAGGTGCTGCGCCGCAACTGCGAGCGCATCGGCCGCGACCCGGCGACCCTGCGCGTCACCGAGGAGGCGGTGCTCGCGCTCGTCCCGACGCGCGCGCGGGCGGACGAGGCACGTGCGCTCGCCGAGCGCCGCTTTGCCGGGCCCGGCTGGGGCTTCGCGGCCGGCGGATACTGCGGCACGCCGGACGAGATCGTGGCGCGCATCCGCGCGCGCACGCGGCTCGGCATCCAGGGCTTCGTCTTCTTCCTGCACGACCGCGGCGAGCCCGAGACGCTCCGCCTCCTCGCCGAGGAGGTGGCCGCCGCCGTGCGCGACCTCTAGGAGGCGGTCCTAACCGCCGAGCTCGAAGAGCACGAACGTCCCGCCGCACGGACGGGCCACGGCGCGAGCGTCGGCGGGCGGTGCCCACGGCGGGCGGATCCACGCCGGGCGCGTGAGCCAGAGGCGCGCGCCCCTCCGGCGGGCGAGCGCGAGCGCATCTTCCGGGTCCGTCGTCGGCGGGACGAGGGCGCGCCCGCGCGCGCCGTACGCGAAGCGCCCGTCGACGGCGACCAGGGCCTGGCCCGGCCCGTAGTGCTCGAGCACCAGCCGGCTCACCTCGCGCGAGCAGGCGGCGTCGAAGGGGTGGCTCACCCAGAGCGCCTGCACGACGAGCGTCATCCCGAGCGCGATGGCCGCGACGCGCGCGCGGCGGCCCAGGCGCTCGCCGAGCGCGAGGAGGCCTGCAGCCGTCGCCGGCAGGAAGAGCGGGACGAGCGGCACGGCGTAGCGCGGGCTCGGGTTCAGCGCCAGCGGGAGCGCCGTGAACCAGGCCGCGACGGCGAGCGGCCAGCGCGCCGCCCCGATGCCCAGCACGAACGGGACCAAGCACGGCGGTCCGAGCGCCGTCGCGTCGTAGAGCACCTGCCGCGCCCCGCCCCCCGCGAGGCGGGCGAGGAGCGCCCCCGGGCTCCGGAGCGCGGCCTCGGCGAGTGTCGTGGCCCCCGGAACGCCGCTCAGCAGCGCGACGCGCGCCTCGCGCGGCGAGAGCCCCCAGTGCCCGCTCGCCGCGTGCAGCGCGAGCAGCGCCGGCGCCATGAGGACCACGGCCGCACTGGCATAGAGCACGAGGGTGCCGAGGCGCTCGCGCCGGAGCCGCCAGAGGCCGAGCGGCAGCAGCAGGACGCCCTCCGGCCGCGCCAGGTAGGCCGCGCCCGCGAGCGCCCCGGCGACGCCTGCCCCGCGCGCCGCGAGCCAGGCGAGGAGGAGCGCTCCGGCGAGCGTCTCGGGGAGGACCTGCGCTGAGGCCTTCACGAGCGCCGGGTGCACCGCGGCGACCAGGGCCGCGGCGTCCGCCTGACGCTCGCCCACGAGGCGCCGCACGAGCGCGTGGACGAGCGGTAGCGCGGCCAGGCCGGCGAGCAGCGCCGTCGCGCGTCCGGCGAGCTCGAGCGGGAGCCCGGTCGCCGCGAGGCCGGCCACGGCGGCGGGATAGAGGGGCGAGTAGTAGCCGCCGAGCACCGCCCGAACCCTCCCGTCGAGCAGACCGCTCGCCAGGTCCAGGTAGGCGGGCCCGTCCGGATGCATGAGCGGAGCGCGCAGGAGGCGCGCGACCCGGAGGACGGCGCCCACGGCGAGGGCGACGGCGAGCGCACCGCCGGGGCGCGGCTTGCCGCGGGGCGGCATGGACGCGGACCGTAGGCGCCGGCGCGGAACGAGGCAAGCCAGGGCGCGCCGGCCCTCACGCTTCCCCGGGACTTGACGGGCGCCCGTTTCGCGCCCAGCAATGGGACGTGACACGCAAGCGCAGATTCGTCATGAGCCTTGCGCTGGCGGTCGCGGTCGCCCCGGTCCTCGCCGCCGAGCGCGACGAGCCCGCCGCGCCCGGGATGGAGCAGCGGCCGCTGGAGGCGCCGGCTCCGCCGGTGACGTCGCCCGTCCGCGAGATGCTCAAGAGCCTCGAACGCCTGCGCCTGCATCCGGGACAGGACGCCCTCGACGTGGCCGAGACCGCGCGCAAGCGGCCGGAGCCGCACGCGGACTCGCACTAGCGCGCGCGCCGCCGAGCCAAGGAGATCGGCGCGTCACCTCGACACCCGGGGGGACGCGGTGCTAGGAGGCGGCGGATGGCGCCGTCTCTCTCGCGGCGCGCGGTGCTGCGCGGGTTGGGGGCGTCGGCCGCGAGTCTGGTGTTCCCGCTACGGACGGGGGCGGTGACGGCGAGCGATCCCCCCGTGGTGTGCGAGGGCTATCGGCCGCGCGTCGCGACGGGATGGGTGCCGGCCGGTGAGCCGGGGGCGCTCGAGCGAGCGGTCCGGCGGGTCGTCGATGCGGCGACCGACTTCGCCTGGCTCGCCCCGGGCGACCGCGTCCTCGTCAAGGTGGCATCCAGCTCCGGGAGCCGCTTTCCAGCCACCAGCTCGCCGGCCGCGCTGTTCGCGCTGGCGCGGCTCCTCTACGCGCGCGGCGCGGGCACGGTGTCGGTCGGCGACCAGGCCGGCGTGCACCTGGTCCACCACACCCGCGATGAGCGCAGGGGCTCGACCCGCGAGCTGATGCAGCGGAACGGCCTCTGGCCCGCCGCCCGGGCGGCGGGCGCGGTGCCGCTCGCCTTCGAGGAGAGCGGCTACGACGCCTACCTGGCCGAGCGCGTCCCGGGCGGCGGCCACTGGCGCGGCGACGTCTTGGTCGCGCGCGCGGCCGCCCAGGCGGACCACATCGTCTATCTGCCGCGCGTGAGCCATCACACGCTCGCCTTCGCCACCCTCGGTCTCACGCTCGGCGTCGGCTGGCTGCGCGAGGACAGCCGCCTCGAGCTGCACCGCGACGCCGACTCCTTCGCGGAGAAGTACGCGGAGGTGAACCGCCTGCCGGCGATCGCCGGCCGCCTGCGCCTGGTCGTGACCGACGCCACGGCCGTGCAGACGACCTTCGGCCCCGACTTCGGCTACGTGGCGCGGCCGGCCGCGGGCCTCGTCCTCGCCTCGACGGATCTCGTGGCGCACGAGTTCGTCGCCCACCGCTGGCTCGCATGGACGCGCGCCGAGGCGACGCACGGCGCCTCGCCCCACTGGCTCCTCGACGGGGTCTACCGCCACGCGAGCCTGGCGAACCGCTGCCTCGTGCAGATGGTGTGGGGCCACGGCGAAGCCGTGCGCACGAAGCCCCTCGCGGCGCCGCGGGTGCGCCGGCCACTCGACGACCCGGCCCTCGCCCACGCGTGCCGGGCGCGCGGCGGGGTGCCGGAGGCGCTCGCGCTCGAGTGGGTGGACCGGACGCCGGGGCCGCCGGGGGCGGGCGAGTTCCTGGCGGCCCGCCCGCGCGCGGTGCCAGCGACGCTTACATGAGCCAGGTCTTCGCCGGCGTGCGCGTCATCGAGGTCGCGCAGTGGTGGTTCGTGCCCGCGGCCGGCGCCGTGCTCGCCGACTGGGGCGCGGACGTGATCAAGATCGAGCACCCGATGAGCGGCGATCCGCAGCGCGGGCTCGTGACCTCCGGCCTCGTCCCGCCCACCGGCGGCGTCAACTTCATGGTCGAGCAGCCGAACCGCGGCAAGCGGAGCGTCGGCCTCGACCTCGGCCGCCCGGCGGGGCGGGACCTCCTCTATCGTCTAGTCGAGACGGCGGACGTCTTCCTCACCAACTTCCTCCCCGCGGCGCGGCGGCGGCTCGCGATCGAGGTCGACGACCTCCGGCGCGTCAACCCGAGGATCATCTACGTGCGCGGCCACGGGCAGGGCGCGCGCGGTCCCGAGCGCGAGCGGGGCGGGTACGACGCGGCCTCGTTCTGGTGCCGCGGCGGAATCGCGAACGCGCTCACGCCGCCCGGCGCCGGTGCTCCGGTCATGCAGCGCGCTGCGTTCGGCGACTCCGCGGGCGGCATGACGGTCGCGGGCGGCGTCGCCGCGGCCCTCTTCCACCGCGAGCGCACGGGCGAGGCGGCGGTGGTCGACGTGTCGCTCCTGGGCACGGCGATGTGGATCATGGCGCCCGACATCATCGCCACGAGGCTCCTCGGCATCGACCTCCCCGTCTCCGACCGCACCCAGCCGCCGAACCCGATCGTCAACAGCTACCGCACCCGGGACGGACGCTGGCTCTTCCTGAACATGCTCCAGCCCGACCGCTACTGGCCCGATCTCTGCCGGCACCTCGGCCGCCCGGACCTGATCGCCGACCCGCGCTTCGCCGACGGCCGGGCGCGCTTCGAGCACCGCGCCGAGTGCGTGCGCGAGCTGGACGCGATCTTCGCCGCCCGCACGCTCGCCGAATGGCGCGGCGCGCTCGCCGACGCCGAGGGCGTGTGGGCGCCGATGCAGAGCGCGCGCGAGCTGGCCGAGGACCCGCAGGCGGTCGCCAACGGGTACCTGCCCCAGGTGGACCGCGGCGACGGCACGCCCTTCGCGCTGGTGGCGAGCCCGGTCCAGTTCGACGAGACCGCCCCGGCGCTCCGCCCGGCACCCGAGCTGGGACAGCACACCGAGGAGGTGCTGCTCGCGCTCGGTCTCTCGTGGGACGAGATCGCGGCGGCGAAGGAGGCGGGCGCCATCCCGTGACGATCGTCGAACCGATCGTCTTGGAACAGGGCGCGAGCGCGCGCAGGATGCGGTCCCGGCAACGGACGCTCTGACCTGGGAGGCAGACATGGCGGAACGGACGCTCGGCGTGGTGCTCTTCCCCGGCTTCGAGCTGCTCGACGTGTTCGGGCCGCTCGAGGCGTTCGGCGGCCTGCCCGGGCTCTTCCGCGTGGTGCTGGTCGCCGAGCAGAGCGGGCCGGTCGCGAGCGCGCAGCAAGTGCGCGCGGTCGCGGATCACGGCCTCGCCGACTGCCCCCGCCTAGACCTGCTCCTCGTCCCGGGCGGGATCGGCACGCGCGAGGAGGTCGAGAACCGCGCGCTGCTCGACTGGCTCGCGCGCCGCGCCGCCGAGGCGGAGATCGTGGCATCCGTCTGCACCGGCGCCGCGCTCCTCGCGCGCGCGGGCCTCCTCGACGGCCGGCGCGCGACCACCAACAAGGCCTTCTTCCAGTGGGTCGCCGACCACGGCCCACACGTCGCCTGGGTCAAGGCCGCGCGCTGGGTGGACGACGGGAAGTTCGTCACCTCCTCCGGCGTCTCGGCCGGCATCGACATGGCGCTCCACGTGATCGCGCGCACCTGCGGCCGCGAGGTGAGCGAAAACGTCGCGCGCGCCATGGAGTACGAGTGGCACACCGACGCGGACTGGGACCCCTTCGCGAAGGTGTGGGGCCTGGTCTAGGAGGCCGTCCTAGGCGAGCAGCCCCTTCCCCGGCACGTGGTTCACCTCGAGACGGGTCCCACCCGGGTCCTCGAACAGGACCGAGTAGTAGCCGGGCGCCCACGGGCCGTCTTCCGGCGGGTGAACGATCTTCGCACCGATCCCGACCAGGAACTCGTGCACGGCGTCCACGTCGGCCCGCTCGCGGGCGCGGAAGCACACGTGGTGGAGCCCGGGGTGGAGCTGCACGAAGCGCTCGTCGCGCCAGCGGTCCTCGGCCTGGACGATGCCGACCGCCGTCCGCCCGCCCACGCAGTAGAGGAAGCCGTCGGCCTTGAGGACGGGCCGGAGGCCGAGGAAGCCGAGCAGTTCCTCGTAAAAGGGCAGGCAGGCGTCGAAGTTGCCGACGGTGAGCATGACGTGGGCGATTCCGTTGACTTCCAAGCCAGCCGTCCCATGACACGGCGCTACGGCTACGTCCAGGGAGCCGTCCTGCACGCGCTGGGAGCCCGGCTCCCGGGCGCACCGGGAGCGGCGGTGAATCGAGGGGGCGCACCTGCATGCACCAACGGATGCGGAAGGCCAGACTGACTGCGCTGGCCCTAGAAAATAGCTGTGTGCCCGAAAAATCGGGAGGGGAAGGCCAAGCGACGGCGCATCAACAGCCAGCCTTCGCCGGGTCGCGCGCCGCGCACTCCCTTCAGCAGGCGAATCTGCCGCCCGCGGAGATGGGGCTCGGGAGGAGGGCCCGGGGGCGGTAGGTCGAGACCTGGAGGGCCGTTGGAAGCCCTCCGATGCGGCGGCCCGAGCCAGATCTCGCGACGGGCGGCCTTCGGGGAGGCTCTGGCGCGTTCGGGCCGCCGAATTCGTCAACAATGGCGGGTAGCGCATGTGCCATGTGCGAGATAGGGCCGCCACGACCTGGACCCTCAACCCGATCCGCCTGTTTGCCGGCCGCGGTAGCGGACGGCCTTCGAGGAGGCCCGGGCCAACCATCCATTTTCTTGTGGACAGCAGCACAGCCCTTCGAGTAGCTTCCGCTGTGCCAAACCGAAAGGCACCTTACGAGGAGTCTGATGAGGCAAAGACGAAACCAGCGGGCGCAGGCCCTCGTGGAGACGGGCCTGGTAATCGCGCTGTTCGTAATCGTGGTGCTGGGGATGATCGAATTCGGCTACGCCTTCATG
>VBKJ01000119.1 GCA_005879795.1 Deltaproteobacteria bacterium | reverse complement strand
GTACGACGCGCGGCGCCTCCCGGTCAACGGTTGCGCCTGCTTGCGCCCGGCCGCGGAAGTCGGCGAAGGTGGCGGCGAGGGGGTTCTCGCGATCGTCAGGGCGGCGGTGGCCGCGCTCGCGAGCGCGAGGCCCGCGCTGAGCAGCGCCATCCAGCGGAACCCCCTGACGAACGCCTCGGCGACGGCCTGCTGGATGGCGAGGCGCTCGGACGGGCGCGCGCCCGGCGGGGCCTCGGCGCCACCCAGCTTCACCCGCTCGGCATCGAGCGCCGCCTCGACGTCCGGCGCCAGGCGCATGGTGGCGAGCCGGCGGTCCATCTCGCCGTTGAACACGCGCAGGACGAGCACGCTCATGACGGCGACCGTCAGCAGCCCCGCCGCACGCGACACCGCGTTGTTGATGCCCGAGGCGGTGCCGGCGCGGTTCACCTCGACGGCGTTCATCACGGTCGTGGTCAGCGGCGCGACGCTCACCGCCATCCCGAGCCCGAGCACCACCATGGCTGGGAAGAACGTGCCCCAGTAACTGCCGCCGATCCTCGGCAGCGCGAGGAGAGCGAAGCCGCCGGCGGCGATCACCGGCCCGAGCACCAGGGGAAGCCTCGCGCCGAAGCGGTCAGCCAGGCCACCCGACCATCGCGAGAGCAGAAACAGAATCAGGACGAAGGGGAGGGAGGCGGCGCCCGCCGCAGTCGGGGAGTACCGCTGCACCTGGATGAGGTCGAGCGGCAGGAAGAAGAAGGCGCCCCCCAGGGCGCCGTAGAGGAGCAGGGTGAGGAGGTTCGTCCCGGTGAAGCTCCGGGATCGGAAGAGCGCCGGCGGAACCATCGGCGTGCGGCTCCGGGCCTCGACGGCGCCGAACCCGAGCAGGGCTCCACCTCCCCCGGCGAGTGCCCCGGAGACCAGCGGGTGCCGCCATCCGAGGCGTGACGACTCGATGAGCCCGTACACGATACCCCCGAGCCCCGCGGTCACGAGCGCGGCACCGGCCCAGTCGAGCCGCCGGGGCGCCTCGGGATCGCGGCTCTCCGGCAGCCGCCAGAAGACCAGCCCGAGCACGACCACGGCGAGGGGCGGGTTCACGAAGAAGGCCCAGCGCCACGAGAGGTGCTCGATCAGCCAGCCGCCGAGGACGGGCCCGAGGGCGGTCGTGATCGCGGTGAAGCCGGACCACGTCCCGATGGCCCGCCCCCGCTCCTGCTCGGGGAACGACGCGCTGATGATGGCGAGGCTGCCCGGCACGAGGAGCGCCGCACCGACCCCCTGCACGGCGCGGGCGGTCACGAGCTGCCCGACGCTGGCGGCGAGGCCGCAGGCGGTCGACGCCGCGGCGAAGAGGGCGATCCCGCTCGCGTAGACGCGGCGCCGTCCGAAGCGATCCCCCATCGAGCCGCCGACGAGCAGCAGCGCCGAGAGGAAGAGCGCGTACGCCTCGACGACCCACTGGACGTCGGCGACGGTGGCCCCGAGCTCGCGCTGGAGCGCCGGCAGCGCCACGTTGACGACGGTGCCGTCGATGAAGGCCATGCTCGAGCCGAGGATCGTCGCGGCAAGCACCCACGGCCGAGCAACCTCCGCACACGGCCGAGAGGCGGGCGCCGCCAGGACGACGCCCTCGTCGCACGGGGGCCTGAGGATCAGCGGTCCGTACGATGCCTAGGGGCTCCCCGATCGGCAAGAGATGCCCTCCGCCGGGGCAGGCGCGCGCAGCCACCTGCCCGCGGCGTCATCGGGTATGGTATGCGCATCCGGAAGGAGGGCGGCGATGCAACCGAGTGCCAGCCCCGACCCATGGCCGAGCTTGCCCTTGGAGGACTGGAAGGACACGTACGCCACGCTGCACCGGTGGACGCAGATCGTCGGAAAGATCCGCCTGGCCCGGAGTCCCTGGATCAACCACTCGTGGCATGTCACCCTCTACGTGACCGCGCGTGGGCTGACGACGTCCCCGATCCCGTACGGCACGCGGACGTTCCAGCTCGACTTCGACTTCATCGACCACGGGCTCCTGATCCAGACCGGTGAGGGCGCGGTGCGGACGATCGCGCTGCGGGCCCATCCGGTAGCGGACTTCTACGCAGAGCTCTTCGCGACGCTGCGTGAGCTCGGATTGGAGGTGAAGATCCACTCGGCGCCCAACGAGCTGCCGGACGCGATCCCGCTCGACACCGACCGGGAGCATGCGTCGTACGATGCGGAATACGCCAATCGCTTCTGGCGTGTCCTGGTACAGTCGGACCGGGTCTTCAAGGACTTCCGCGCCCGCTTCATCGGTAAGTGCAGCCCGGTGCACTTCTTCTGGGGCAGCTCCGACCTGGCGGTGACGCGTTTCTCCGGGCGCCGAGCTCCGGAGCATCCGGGAGGCGTGCCGCACCTGCCGGACGCCGTCACCCGGGAAGCCTACTCCCACGAGGTGAGTAGTTGCGGGTTCTGGCCCGGCGGTGGACCGATGCCCTTCCCGGCGTACTATTCGTATGCGTACCCCACGCCGGACGGGTTCGGTGCGGCACGGGTTCGTCCGGGCAGTGCCTCCTTCAGCCGCGACCTGGGGGAGTTCGTCCTGCCCTACGACGAGGTGCGGCAGGCGACCTCGCCGGACGAGGTACTCCTCGAGTTCCTCCAGAGCACGTACGAGGCGGCGGCCGAACTCGGGCACTGGGACCGCGCAGCGCTCGAGCGCCAGCGCTGACGCCCTCTCGACCGCTATGCTGGCGCCCGATGCCTGAGGACGTCGCCGGGCTCGCGGGCGGCTGAGCGGCGGTGCCGTACACGGTACCGGCGCCCGTCTCGCTCGGCGACTGTCTCGCCCGCTTGCTCGCCGAGGCATCGCGCCGGACCCGGAAGCAGATGCTGGCCGGGGGCCGCGTCCGCGTGAACGGCACGATCGTGCGGCGCGCGGACACCGCGCTCGCGGCCGGCGACGTCGTGGAGGTCGGGCCGAAGGGGCCGCGCGCGGCGCTGCCGCCCGGCCTCGCCCTCGTGTACGAGGACGACGACGTGATCGTGGTCGAGAAGCCGGCCGGACTCCTCACCATCGCGACGGAGCGGGAGCGGGAGCGGACCGTGTACGCGCAGCTGACGGCTCACGCACGCGCGCGGAAGCCGCCGGCCCGGGTCTTCGTGGTGCACCGCCTCGATCGACTCGTGTCCGGGCTCCTCGTCTTCGCCCTGTCGCCCGGCGCGAAGCGGGCCCTGCAGGGGCAGTTCGCGGCGCACACCGTCGAGCGGACGTACCTCGCGGTCGTCGAGGGCCGGCCGGCGCGGCCCGAGGGCACGATCGCGAGCCGGCTCGTCGACGATGCGCCCGGCCGCGTG
The DNA here is from genome assembly GCA_005879795.1 of Deltaproteobacteria bacterium. NCBI lineage: Bacteria > Pseudomonadati > Myxococcota > Myxococcia > Deltaproteobacteria bacterium. The sequence goes on along the minus strand of VBKJ01000119.1, from coordinate 4,332 downwards.
CGCGAGACCCGCCGACCCGGGCGGGGGCGCGCTGCCATCACGCGCTGGCGCGTGCTCCGTGCCGGCAAGCGCCACACCCTGCTCGAGGTGAAGCTCGAGACCGGGCGGCGGAACCAGATCCGCGTGCACCTCGCCGGGCTCGGGCATCCGATCGCCGGCGACGCCGCGTACGGCAGCGGCACCGATCCCTTCGGCCGGCCGGCACTCCACGCGCACGTGCTCGGCTTCGACCATCCCCGGACCGGCGCCCGCCTGCGCTTCGTCTCGCCGGCCCCCGCGGGGTTCGCGAAGCTCCCCGCGTGAGCGCATCTACACGCACTTTCTGAACGGTGGCGGGGCGAATCCTGGTGGTTCCTCGATCGTCGCGGGTGGGGTGGTGATCCAGCTAGAAGCGAGGTAGGAGGTCCAAATGGCGCAGTTCATCAAGGTCGCGAGCACCGCCGACCTCGCTCCGGGCGAGGCGAAGTGTGTCGAGGTGGCCGGGAAGAAGATCGCCCTCTTCAACCTCGAGGGGAGCTTCTATGCGATCGACAACACCTGCACGCACCGCGGCGGCCCGCTGTGCGAGGGCGAGGTGTCGGGCGAGGAGGTGACGTGCCCCTGGCACGGAGCGATCTATAACATCAAGACCGGCGCCGTGCTGGGTCCGCCGGCGCCGCGCGGCGTACCGCCGTACCCGGTGCGCATACAGGGATCCGATGTCGAGGTTCAGGTGTAGGCGCGCCACTGATGCCTGGCCCGCCCCCAGCGTTGGAGGCGGGCGATCGCGATGGCCCAGAAGGGGTCCCAGTTCCGAGCCGAGGCCAATCCTGCGCTTCGCACGCTGTGTGCGAACTGCGGCAAGAGCATCCCGACGGAAGTCGGCCATGCGCATCCGCTCGACGCCGAAGAGCGCGGCGTCTGGAGGACGACGTGGGGACTCGTGGGCGTGGACGCTCGGGGTCCGCGGGTCTTTCCGACCTGTAATGACTGCTACCAGGCGGGCTGGCGGCCACCAGGCTTCGCGCGCTGAGCCGGCGGTGCCCGCCCGGATCAGTCTCACGAGGAGGTGTCCGATGGCCGAGCTGAACGGTGGACGGCTGCTGGCCCGCTGCCTCGCCAACGAGGGCGTGCGCTTCGTCTTCGGTCTCCCGTCGCCCGAGATCGACCCGCTGCTGGCGGCGCTCGACGAGCACGCCATACGGCTCGTCCCCGTCCGCCACGAGGCCGCCGGGGCGCACATGGCCGAGGGCCTCTACAAGACGACGGGCCAGGTGGCGGCCGTGATCGGCAACCCCGGTCCGGGCTCGGCCAACCTGCTCGCGGGCGTCATCACGGCGCGGCACGAGGGCGTGCCGCTGGTTGCGATCACGTCGCAGCACCGGCTGGGCCTCGTGTACCCGTCCCCGCCCTCCACCTTCCAGGGGCAGGACCAGCTCGACGTCTACAGGCCCGTCGTCAAGTGGGGCGGACCGATCTTCTCGTGGGATCGCATCCCCGAGGTCGTGCGGCTCGCGTTCCGCGAGATGTGGACGGGCCGGCCGGGACCGGTGCACCTCGAGCTGCCCGCGCCGGTCCTCTACGCGACGGGCGACGAGTCGAGCGTGCGCGTGCCGGCGCCCGCGGCGTACCGTGCCTCGCTGCCCGAGGCGTCCGAGGCCCGGATCGCGGAGGTCGCGGACCTGCTCGCCGGCGCCGCGCGACCGCTCGTGATCGCGGGCTCCGGCGTCGACCGCGCCGGGGCCAACGAACCGCTGCTCGCGGTCGTCGAGCGGCTCGGGTGCCCCGTGATCGCGTCCATGGCCGGGCGCGCGGTGGTGCCGCTCGACCATCCCAACACCGTCTACGGCCTGGGGGCGGGCGGCGACCTCGCCAAGCGCGAGGCCGACGTCGTGCTGGTCTTGGGGTCGCGGCTCGGCAACCTCGACCTGCCGTACGACAAGTACTGGGGTGATCCCGCGACGCAGCGGGTGGTGCAGATCGACGTCGATCCGCGGCACATCGGCGTGACGCGCCCGTTGGCGCTCGGCATCGTCGCCGACGTGAAGCCGGCGCTCGCGAGCCTGGCGGCGGCGCTCGAGGCGAAGCGGACGCGGGCGAGGGATCCCGGCTTCCTCGCGCGCTGCCGGCGCGCGGCGGAGGAGTGGTGGAAGGAGCAGATGCGCGTGGTCGAGAGCTGGGCCGGACCGGGGCTGCACCCGGCGCGCGTGATCCAGGCGATCGGCACGGCCTTCGGCCCGGGCGCGATCTACGTGACCGACGGCGGCTTCACCTCGCTCTGGGCGTACTGGTTCCTGCCGCCGACGCGACCGCGCTCGTATCTCAGCATCCTCGAGCTCGGCATGCTCGGCACGGGCGTGCCCGCGGCGCTCGGCGCGAAGCTCGGCAGCCCCGCGCGCGAGGTCGTGTGCGTCACCGGCGACGGCGCGGCCGGCTTCCACTTCATGGAGATGCAGTCCGCCGCGCGCGAGGGCGCCAGGATCACCGTCATCGTCTTCGCCGAGGGCTCGTGGTCGATGGAGGTCCCGAACGAGCAGATGCTCTACGGGCGCAACTTCGGCACGGAGATGGGGACGGTGCGCTGGGACGTCGTGGCGCGCGGCCTCGGCTGCGAGGGCCTCTACGCCGAGAGCCTCGCCGAGGTCGAGTCGGCGCTCGCGAAGGCGCGCGAGGTCGCGGGCCCGGTGGTCATCTGCGTCAGGACCGACCGCGCCGCCAACCTGGGCGTGGCGGCGGAGGCGGGGATGCGGTTCGCGGAGGTGTACCAGGGGCCGATGTGACCCCGCCGCTTCGTCGCGCGCCCGCGACGCTTCGACCGCATCGCCCGCATCGACGCTGCCGACGAGCGAACGCGCCGGAGCTACCTGGCCGCCAAGCTCGCCGGGGTGGATGGCGCGGAGCTCGAGCGCTGGGTTCGCATGACCGAGGGGCTCTCGCTCGCCGCCCTCGCCGAGGCCGTGATAGCGTGCCCTGCCTCGGGAACCGGCTCGAGGAAACGCCCGAGCTGCTGCGCCGAGTGTCAGGCGGCAACGCGCGCTACCTCGCCGGCTCGCACCCTTGCGATTGCCAGAAGCGTAGCCGGAACAAGCGGTCGCAGATCCTCGAGAGCGACGCTCGGCGCAACGAGAACAACGACACCGAGCCGAGACCGAGCCAGGTTCTGTTGGAACTCGAGGTTCCGGTCAGCCGTGACGAAGACTTCGAACCCGGCGTCCGCGGCTCGCTGAAGCAGCTCGCCGTTCTTCAGACCCGCCCAACCTTGCTCCTGCACCGTGCGAACCTGATGCCCTGTGAGCTCGCGTGCTAGATGACGCGGCAGCTGCTCATCGAGCAGAACGCGCACCGGCGCTCAGGGCCTCGTGAGCCGCTTCGAGAGCGGCCACCGCTTGCTCGCGTGAGACCGACGGGAATTCGTCCAGGAACTCGTCGAGGCTGTGACCGTGCTCGAGGTAGTCGATCAGGTTGCGGAACGGCACGCGGGTCCCGACGAAAACGGGCGTGCCACCAAGGATTTCAGGATCGCTGTGGATGACCTCGGGACGCTGACTCATGGATATGCCTCGGAGGATTCTACCCGAGGACCCGTTCCTGCCCAAGGGGTCGACCGATCCTCGCGTGGGATCGCATCCCCGACGTGGCGCGGGCCAGCCTTGTTCCTGGAGGGCGAGGAGCATGACGATCGAACCCGGCCATGATGAACGGGAAAGCGACATCGAGGCCGGCGCCGTCGGCCCGCATCGTCAGGCGGCGCCTTGACGGCCAGCGTAGAGCGCGAGCCCCGCGACATGCCGGAAGTGCTTCCAGTTGCCCGTCAGCAGCGGCAGCTTCTTCACCAGCGCCGTCGCGGCGATCAGGGCATCTTCCTTCTCGAGATCCGGGTACCTGCGGCGCAAGGACCAGTAGCGCCCCGCGATGGCGGACCCCAGGGGAACGAGCCGGAACCGGCGCAGCGCCTCGGCGATCGCTCCGCGCTCGGCGCTGCTCAGGCCCTTCTTCGCGAGCAGCTCCTTCCGCGTGACGACCGAGTAGTAGATGCGGCTGCGCGGATCGCCGAGGAGCCCGCCGTGAGCGCCGGTGTTGAAGTAGTCGATCAGGATGTCGGTGTCTACGAGGACGCGGACCGCTGCCACGCTCGGATCTCCCTCAGGAAGGCCGCGTCCGAGCGGCTTCGGGAGCGGCGGCGCAGCATGCGGACGTATTCCGCGCTGTCCCTCACCGCGGTATGTCCGTAGGGATTGAACTTCTCCCGGACCAGCTCCTCGAGGAGTGTCACCGGGTATATGCCGCGGCGCCGCGCCGTCCGGATGAGAAACTCCTTCAGGTCCGGGTCAAACGAGAGCGTCCACTTCTCGC
>VBKJ01000118.1 GCA_005879795.1 Deltaproteobacteria bacterium | reverse complement strand
TGCCGAGGAGGAGCGCCGGCGCGAGGCGGAGCCCGAGCTCGCCCTCCTGATCGACGAGCTCGACCAGAGGGAGCGCGCGCTCCGGCGCCTGGGGCAGCTCGGCTTCCGCGACCGCGAGTCCGCCTACCGCGAGCTGCGCCTGCTGCGCGACGGGCCGCCGCACGCGCCCGCCTCGGCCCGCCGGCGCGCGGCGCTCGTGCGCCTCGCCCCGGCGCTGCTCACGGAGATCGCGCGCTCGGCGGCGCCCGAGCGCGCGCTGCGTCACCTCGCCACCTTCGTCTCCACCATCGGCGCGCGCACGAGCTACCTCCACCTGCTGCTCGAGAACCCGGGCGTGATGCGGCTCCTCGTCCGCCTGTTCGCGACCAGCGAGTTCCTCTCGGCGTTCTTCCTCCGCCATCCCGAGCTGCTCGACAGCCTGGTGCGCGCGGATCTCATGCGCATCGAGCGTACGCGCGAGGACATGGCGGCCGAGCTCGGGGAACGCCTCGCCGCGGCGCCCGACCTGGAGGCCCGGCTCGATACGCTGCGCCGCTTCCGGCACGAGGAGTTCCTGCGCGTCGGCGTGCACGACATCGAGGGCACGCTCGAACCGGCCGAGGTGGGACGCCAGCTGACGAGCCTCGCCGAGACCTGCCTCGCCGCCGCGCTCGCGATCGCGCGCGGCGAGGTGCTGGCGCGCGCCGGCGTGCCCGACACGGCGGCGAGCCAGGGCCTCGCCGTGCTCGGGCTCGGCAAGCTCGGCGGCGGCGAGCTCGTCTACGCCTCGGACCTGGACCTCATCTTCGTCTACGACCCGAGCGATCCGGCGTGGTGGAGCGGGCACGCCGTGCCGCACGAGTTCTTCACCCGCGTTGCCCAGCGCGCGATCAGCGCGCTCGCGACGCCGACGCGCGAGGGGATCGCGTACCGCATCGACACGCGGCTCAGGCCGTCGGGGAACCAGGGACCGCTCGTCTCGTCGCTCGAGGCGTTCGCCGCCTACCACCGCAGCGGGGCCCGGCTCTGGGAGCGGCAGGCGCTCATCAAGGCGCGCGTGGTGGCGGGCCCCCCCGCGCTCGGCGCGCGCCTGGAGGCCATCGTCGCGGAGTTCGTCTACGGGCGTGGGCTCGGCCCCGCGGAGGTGGCGGAGATCGCGCACATGCGCGCGCGCCTCGAGCGCGAGCGGGGCGCGGCGGACGGGCCGGCCGTCAACATCAAGACGGGACGGGGCGGGCTCGTCGACGTGGAGTTCCTGGTGCAGATGCTCGAGCTCCGCCACGGCCACGCCCACCCGGCCGTGCGCGTGCGCGACACGCCGGGGGCGATCACCGCGCTCGCCGCGGCGGGGCTGCTCGGGCCCGGCGACGCGCGCGCGCTGGCCGAGGGCTACGCCTTCCTGCGCGCGCTCGAGAGCCGGCTCCGCCTCGAGCACGACCAGCCGCTCGAGGTGACCGCCGCCGATCCGGCCGCGCTCCTCGCGCTGGCGCGCCGCCTCGGTTACCGGGGCGCGGACGGCGAGGCGGTGGCCGCGCTCCGCGCCGACCACGCGCGCCACGGGGACGCGATCCGTGCCGTCTACGATCGTCACTTCGCCGCGCCCGCGGCGTAGGGTCTCCGACCGCCTCCTGGTTTGCCTTCGCGTCCGGCTTCGGGTTACCTGTCCTGGATGGAGAAGACCGAGCGCATCTGGCTCGACGGGAAGCTGGTGCCCTGGGAGGCGGCGCAGGTCCACGTGCTCACCCACACGCTGCACTACGGGCTCGGGGTCTTCGAGGGCATCCGCTGCTACCAGTGCCACGATGGCCGCTCGGCGGTCTTCCGCCTGCGCGAGCACATCGACCGTCTCTACGGCTCGGCGCACGTCCTCGAGCTGCCGGTGCCGTACCCGCGCGAGCGGCTGGTCGACGCCTGCCTCGAGACGGTGCGCGCCAACCGGCTGCGCGAGTGCTACATCCGCCCCATCGTCTTCATGGGCGACGGCGAGATGGGGCTCGCGGCGCGTCCCCCGACGCGCGTCGCGATCGCCGCCTGGCCGTGGGGCGCCTACCTGGGCGACGAGGGCATGAAGAGCGGCATCCGGGTGAAGACGAGCTCCTTCGCGCGCTTCCATCCGAACACGTTGCTCACCAAGTCGAAGGCGACCGGCCACTACGTGAACTCCATCCTTGCCTCGCGCGAGGCGCGTGCCGCGGGCTACGAGGAGGCGCTCCTCCTCGACGTCGACGGCTACGTCTCCGAGGCGAGCGGCGAGAACATCTTCATCGTGAGCGAGGGGACGGTGAAGACGACGCCGCTGCCCACCGTGCTCGGCGGCATCACCCGCCACGCGATCCTCCGCCTGCTCGCTGACCTGGGCGTCCCGGCGCGCGAGGAGCGCTTCACGCGCGACGAGGTCTACCTCGCGGACGAGGCGTTCTTCACGGGCACGGCGGCCGAGGTGACGCCGATCCGCGAGCTCGACGACCGGTGCATCGGCGACGGCGCGCCGGGGCCGGTCACGCGCCGCCTGCAGGATATCTTCTTCGCGGTCGTGCGCGGCCGCGAGGAGCGCTACCGCTCCTGGCTCGCGTACGTCTAGGCGCTTCGCCGCTCGTTGCCTCCAGCGGCGGCTTGCCTTGCCCCCGGGGCGTCAGGTAGCTATGCCGCGTTTTCCCGGCGGCCTCGACCCCGGGGGAGGAGGCGATCGATGCGATCCACCCTGTTGCGTGCCGGGCTCGCCGTGAGCCTGGTGACCTTCGCCGCATGCGGCGGCGCGGAGAAGCCGACCGCTCCCGCGGCCACGCCCACGACGGTCGCGAAGCCCATGGCCGCGGTGACGACCACCACGGTGGAGGAGGAGTACGAGCTCGACGTGATCGCCGAGGCCGAGCCCGACGAGGGGGCGCCGCCGCTCAAGGTGCAGTTCACCGCGTCGGTGGAGGAGGAGAGCGGGGGCCCGTTCTCCTTCAGCTGGGACTTCGGTGACGGCTCGAAGAGCACGGAGCAGAACCCGGTCCACACCTACGCCAAGGTGGGCGAGTACACCGCCACGCTCACCGTGACCAACCAGAAGGGCAACAAAGGATCCGACGAGATCGACATCTTCGTGGAGACGGACGAGGAGGGGAGCGGCGGGGGCGACTGACGGCAGTCGTTTGCGGCGGCGGGGCCGGCCCCGGCGCTCCCGCTCGGGCGCCGGCGCCGGTTGCGTGCCCCCACTGAGCGCCGCGCTCGGCGCCCTCGAAGGTCGCGGCGGGGCCGGCCCCGCCGCCGCAACGACCGTTCCGTCGGCGCGCCGGCTTTAGCGGCAGCTGGTGTCTACTTCGCGCTCTGCGGTGTCGAGGGTGGCGAGGGCGGGGGTCAGGGCGGCGCGCTCGGCGGCGCAGCGGTAGCGGAGGGCGTCGAGGCAGCGGCCGAGCGCCGCGAGCCGCTCGCCCGCCTCGCTGGCGGCGGCGCGCCAGCGCTCGCGCGCGCGCTCGCACGGGGCCGCGGCGGACGCCGGGGATCTGGCCGGCGCTGCGGGCGCTGCGGGCGCTGCGGGAGGCGGCGGGGCGGGCGCCTCGCCGCTCGTCTCCACGACCTCGATCTGCCCGGCCCCGCGGAGCACCATCTCGGCCCGACCCCGGAAGCGCTGGACGCGGCCCGTCGCCCGCACGCGCCGGCCGTGGTAGAGGTGCTCCGGCTGGCGGGGCGCGCTCTCGAGGAGCGACAGCAGGACGACGACGCGGAACGCGCGCGGATCGTCGGGCGCGAACTCGAGGACCCAGGTGTCCCCCACGGTGCGCGCCACCGCGACCTCGCCCTCCACGGTCACGACCTCGCCCACGTGGCCACCCGCCTCCCGCCACGGGACGACGAGCGGCGCGGCCGCCCCGGCCGCCCCGGCCGCGAGCGCGACGAGCGCCAGGAGCATGTCCGGGTGACCACGGCGAGCGAGGCGGACGAGTCGGGGAGCGAGAGCGGGAAGCGCAGCGACGACCGACGCGGCGTAGCCGAAGCTACGCTGCAGGCGGGGCGCCTCGGCGCTGCCGTTGGTCGGCGCCCCGGAGAGCCGACGCATCGCGCGTGCTTGGTCCGGTGCCCCGGGGGCGCGCAAGCCGTCGCGAGCTGCCCTCCGGCGGCGGGAGCCTAGCGTTCGCGCCGGCCCATGCCGCCGCGGCCGCCGCCCCCGCCCCCGCCCGGCGCCCGCTCGCGCGCCTCGCTCACGGTGAGCGGCCGGCCCCCGAACGGCTTGCCGTTGAGGGCGGTGACCGCCGCCTGGGCCTGGGCATCGGTGGCCAGCTCGACGAAGGCGAAGCCGCGCGGCCGGCCGGTCTCCCGGTCGGTGACGATCTTCACCTCCTCGACCTGGCGCCCCTCCTGCTCGAAGAGAGCGCGCAGCTGCGCTTCGTCGCACTGGTAGGGCAGGTTACCTACGTACAGTCTCTTTCCCATTCTAGCTCCCGCACTAGCGAGGACGCCGAGCACGGCCCTTCGCCGTTCCCGGGGTCGCCGGCGGCCTTGTAGCACGCGCGCGTCGTCACCGTCCAGCCAGGGAGGAAGCACCCACCGACGCTAGAAGAAGACATGCCGCCGCAGCGACAGGCCCTGGCGGATCAGCTCCTGAAGCGCCGTCCGCACCTCCCCCACGTGACGCACCACGGCGTCCGGGGCCGCCGGCCCGCGGAAGCGCAGCGGGGCCCCGAAGTGAATGCGATACTTGACCGGTAGCGGGACGACGAGCGTCGGGGTGAGGGGAGCGACGGGCGTCCGCACCAGCCGGGCCAGCCAGGCCGGGTTGGCGAGCAGCGGCGCCTCCTCCTCGGGCCCGATCACCGCGACCGGCACGATCGGAGCGCCGGTCCTGAGGGCGACGTGCACGAAGCCGGGCCCGAACTCGCACAGGCGATAGCGCTCCCGGAAGGGCCGGCGGAGCGCCTTCAGGCCCTCCGGGAAGGTGAGCACGGCGCCGCCCGCGCGGAGCAGGTCCGCGCAGGTGTCGGGGCGGCCGTCGACCGCCCCGATGCGCCGCGCGGCCCTGCCGAGGATCGGCAGCTCCATCAGGCGGTGCTCGGCCATGCCGTGCACCAGCCGCGGCGGCTCGGCGTCGAGCAGGCAGGCGGTCACGATCATGGCGCCGTCCCACGAGAGCACGTGCGAGCCGTGGTTGGCGACCAGCATGACGGGGCCGCGCGGCAGGGCCTCGATCCCGTGGCACTCGACGCGGAAGTAGCGCCGGTGCATCACGCCGGTCACGAGGAAGAGGCGGGTCGCCGCCTCGAAGCGAAAGCCGAAGCGCTCGGGCGGCGGGTGCTCGAGGGCGCAGGCGGCGGCCAGGCGGGCGCGCACCGCCTCCTGGAAGCGGGCGAGACGCCGGAGCCCGGGCAGGTGATGCCACCATCGTCGGGGGCGCGATGGCGCGAGCGCGCGCGGCGCCCACTCCGGGCTCGGACTCGTCCTCAACGCCGGCTGCCAGCCGGGCCTCATTGGATCACGATCTCCTCGCGCGCATAGTTACGCGGCCCGACGAAGCGCGCCAGCGCGGGCGGCTCGCCGGGGAGCATCCAGAAGGTGGCGCGTGGGAGCAGGTGCCGCAGCAGGGGATCGATCGTCCAGTGGATGGTCGGGCCGAGCTCGAAGCGGCGCGTGTCGAGGCGGGCCCCCGTGCGCTCGAGCACGGCACGGGGGCCGCCGGCGAGCTCCAGGTCGAGGACGCGCGGGCGCGGCGTGGGAGCCACCGTGCGGAAGACCAGCCGGCCATCCTCGGCATTGGCGTCGAAGTTCTTGAGCACGATGAAGATGAGCGGTCCCCAGTAGGTTGCCTTGGGCAGCGTGACCCGCTCCTCCAGGGTGCGCCGGCGCGAGCCCCGCCCCCAGCTGGCCCGGAGGCGGCCGCCGGCCACGTCGATCGCCACGTCGGCCACGGAGACGCCGTCGGCATCGCGGATGATCGAGCGCCCCGCGAGCGCTTCCAGGGTGCCCTCGACCCGCGCGTCGGCCGTGTCCTCGTCGCTCGAGCCGTCGCGGAAGTGCGCGATGCGGACGCTCGAGAGACGGTCCCCGTGACGCGTCTGCCGGTACTCGATCAGGCCGATCGGCTCGCGCCCGTCGGGGCCGTAGATGGTGCTCGTCCCGGCCACGTCGCCCTCGTCCCATACCAGGCGGATGGGGTCGCCCGCCGAGCGGGCCACCGCGACCGCGGGGTGCACGAGAAGCCCGGCGGCGAGGGTCAACGTCGCGGGGAGGCGCCTCATCAGCGTGGGTGAGCGCACACAGTGCCAACCGCGAGCCGGCCGGGCAATCCCCCGCGGCCCCCGCATCGCTCCTAGCCCCGCGCCGCCGCGCGCCGCCAGGCGACGGCGAGGAGCGCGAGCGTCGCCGCGAGCGCGCTCACCCCGACGAGCAGCGGGCGCGCACGCGTGCCGGCCGCGTCCGCCACCACCTCCACGTCGGCGCGGGCGACGGCCGCGTGGTGCTCGCCGGAGGCGGTGTACTCGAAGAGCGCGTACGCGGGATAGCTGCCGGAGGGCAGCGCGGCGCGATTCTCGAGCACCAGGGGGACGCTCGTGCGCCCGTGCGCCCCGACCTGGGCGGGCAGGGTCTCGGGATCGGTCGCGAGCCCGCCGGCGAGGACGACGACCAGCCGTCCCCCGATCGGGTGGGAATCCGGATTCTCGATGAGCAGCGTCGCGCTCCCCGCCCTCGCGACGGGGTGTGCCTCGAGCCGGAGCCGCACCAGGGCGGGTGATCCGTCGGGCGCCGGCACCTCGGCCACCACTGGCACCGATCCGCGTCGGCCGAGCGCGTCGACGTAGTGGACGTGGACCATGGCGGCGAAGGTGCCGGGCGCAGAGGGCGGGGCGAGCACGACCCGCCACTCGCGGCGCGCACCCGGGTCGAGCGCCGCGGTCTCGCCCGAGTAGGTCTTGCGCTGGTAGACGACCTCCGGCCGGACGTCGCGGGCCGGCTGGTCCCCGGCGTTGACCGCGAGCACGTCGAGCGTGGGCGGCGCGCCGCTGCGGCTCGCGGCCGTGCACTCGAGGCGGACACCCGCGACCCCCGCGCCGCGCACGGCCAGCACCGCCGCCGCGGTGACGACGAGCGCGACAGCGCGGGCCGCCACGGGTCAGGACCGCCGCGCGTCGATCGCCTGCGCGTGCTCGCGCACGACCTCGGGTGGGCACCACTGCATGAACCAGCGCGCCGCCACGATCACGATCACCAGGTCGTCGATCTCGCCCAGGAAGGGAATGACGTCGGGGATCAAGTCGAAGGGGAGCGCCACGTAGGCGAGCGCGCCCACCAGCATCGCCTTCGGCCAGACGGACACGCGCGGGTCACGCAGCAGCCGCCAGTAGAGGCGGATCAGGTTGGGGAGGTGGAAGAGCACGTCGATCGCCCGGCTCCTCCCGGACCATGCGGATCCGGTGTCACGCGCCATCACGGCCTTCACGCTAGCCGAGACCGCCGCCACGCGCCAGGGCGGCCCTTCCGTTCGCCCGCCCGGGCGGGTAGGAAGGACGGGCCCGGCCCGCCGGCCGGGACGCTCAGCCGGGAGGACCCATCGTGGAAGATATCCGCTTCGACGACATCGAGAGGCTCAAGGGCAAGGTCAGCGACACCTTCGGCGCCTGGAGCGAGCCGGTCGAGGTGACGCAGGACATGATCAACCGCTTCGCCGAGGTGACCGGGGACCACCAGTGGATCCACGTCGACGTCGAGCGCGCCAAGCGGGAGAGCCCGTTCGGCGGCACGGTCGCGCACGGCTTCCTCACCCTGAGCCTCCTCCCGCGCCTGCACGGGAGCGCCGCCTGGAAGCTCACTGGCTACGGGAACGCGACCAACTATGGGGCCAACAAGCTCCGT
>VBKJ01000117.1 GCA_005879795.1 Deltaproteobacteria bacterium | reverse complement strand
ACGGTACCATCCGCACGACGAACGATCAGAACCTCGTCCTGCAATGGATCCCGGCGGCGGCGCTGCCGGCTCTCCACGCGGGCCTGGTCGAGATCGAGCTCGGCAACCCCGACGTCACCTCCATCAATGACGTCGTCTCCTGCCCCGGCATGGACTACTGCTCGCTCGCCATCACGCGCTCGATGGGGATGGCCGAGCGCATCCGCGCGCACCTCGCCGCGCATCCCGAGTCGAGCGACGGCTTCGCCGAGCGCCTCGGTCCCTTCACGGTGAAGATCAGCGGCTGCCCGAACTCCTGTGGCCAGCACCACGTCGGCGACATCGGGCTCACCGGCCACCTCGCCAAGACGCCCGACGGCGGCGAGCGGCCCTTCTACTCGATCCTGGTGGGCGGCGCGGTGGGCGAGGGGAGGGCGCGCATCGGCAAGCGGCTCGGGCGCTTTGCGGAGGAGGACACGGCGGCGGCGATCGCGGCCCTCGCGCGCGTCTACGAGCGCGAGCGGCAGGCGGGCGAGAGCTTCCCGTCCTTCGTCGACCGCGTCGGGGAGAAGCGCCTCTCCGCGATCGCTGCCGAGGCGGCGGCGACCGCACCTCCCGCATGACGGACGAGCGGGCAGAGGGCGGCGGCACTCCCGAGCCGGCGGCTTCGCACGACTGGTACTACCGTGGCACCATCAAGCGCGTGTACTACGGCAGCGAGAGCGGCACGCTGGTCAGCGACGCGACCGGCCGCGAGTACCACTTCAAGTTCCCCTTCGTGCAGATCCTGGGCCCGATCCCGCGCGTCGGCGGCCTGCGCGAGGGCATGGCGGTGGGCTTCGACGTCGGCTGGACGTCGCGCGGGCTGCGCGTGACGGTCATCCGCGTGTACTAGCCTCGCGAACCGCGCGTTCCAGTTCCAGGTATGCCGCGCGCACGCTCGGATCGAGCTCCGCGGCGAAGTCGGCGCCCAGGTGGCGCGCCTTGATGATCTCCTGGACGTCCGCGAGATCCCGGAGGCGGTGTGGGGCGCTCGCCCCCGAGGCGAGCTTGAGCTCGACGAGGCGCGGCAGGGTGAGGACCCGCAGGCCCTCCACGAGGGTCGCGGCCGTGCTCGGATCGGGAAACTTGACCGGTTTGGGCTTCCCGTCGCCGGGGAACTCACCGGCGACCAGGATCTCGATCCGCACCCCGGAATCGGAGTCCCGGAAGCTGCGCGTGGCCCCTGGGTGCGTCGCCACGTAGCCCCGCCCGACCAGACGCTCCTGGAAGGTCCGGAGCCCCTCCGGGGTGAGAAGGACGTCCACGTCCTCGGTCATGCGGACGTAGCCGTGCTCTCCGAGCGCCATGCCGCCGAGGAGGGCGTACGCGATGCCCTCGGTGTCCAGCCGGGAGGCGAGGCGATGCAGCGTCTCGTGCAGGCGTCCTTGCTTCACGAAGTACGCGCCCGCCTCGCGGAGGACCGCATCGAGGGACCCGTGCAGCTCCGCCTCGTAGGGGCGAAGTGATCGCACAGCACCAGTATGAGAGCGGTCGCGCCGCGAGGCAACCGTTCGCGCTATAGGGGCAACGAGGTGCGGAAGAGGATGAGCCGCCCGAGCAGCTCGCCGACCAGCACGAACAGGATCGCGATGTAGAAGAGGCCCGTCGCCGCCATGGTCTGCGGGATCTCGAGCGTGCGGTGGATCATGAAGCCCACGCCCAGAACGGCGAGGGGGCCCAGGACGAAGCGCGCGGCGAGCAGCAGAGCGTGGTCGCGCCAGAGCATACCCACGGCGACGGCACCGCCCGGCGCGAGCGCCATCACGAGGATGGTGACCGTGAGCACGCCGAGGTGCGTCACCACGACGGTCACGAAGTACCGGAAGAGGCGCCGCATCGGCTCGAGCGAGAGGCCGAGGTCGATCAGGTACCAGTGCCCGAGGAGCATGCCGGTCGCGACGGCGCCGAGGGCGAGCGCGCCGGTCACGAAGGCGAGCGGGTAGAGGACCGTCGCGGGCGAGAGGAGGGGCTCCATCCGGTAGCGGCTCGCGCTCACGGAGAGCGCGACGAGGCCGAGGAGGAGCGCAAGGGAGAACGTGCGCGCCCGCCGGCGAGCGACCTCGCCCCAGAGGGATGCGAGGTAGGCCGCCTGGGCGATGGTGAACGCGGACCAGAGCGCGATCTCGCCCCGCCCGATCGGGGTGCGGCCGCGGAGAGCGAGGTCGCGGAGGGCGAGGTCGACCGTCCCGCCGAGGTAGAGGACGGCGCAGCCCACGAACACCCCGGCGCTCGACTTGTAGAAGCCGCGCTCGAGGACCGAGAACGGCGGCACGGCGAGGGCGGCGAGCCCGCCCACGGCGAGCTGGCCGAACACGAGGAGGAAGCAGGCGCTGAAGTCCGACCTGAAGTCCGACACCCGTCTGTCCTAGTCGAGGCGACGGAGCGGGACAAGCACGCGCGCCCGCGGGCGCGACCGGAGCCGGCCGCGCCCGCGGGCGCCCCGGTCATTGCGCGATGATCTCGACCCGCCGGTTCTCGGCGCGGCCGGCCGCGGTCGCGTTGCTCGCGATCGGCTTCGTCTTGCCGAAGCCCTTCACGCTGATGCGGGCGGCGTCGATGCCCTGCGAGACCATGTAGTCCCGCACCGCCCCGGCGCGGCGCTCGGAGAGCTTCTGGTTGTAGGCGTCCGCGCCGATCGAGTCGGTGTGGCCTTCGACCGAGACCTTCAGGCCCGGTTTCTCCTTCATCACGTCGACCGCCTCGTCGACCATCTTCTTGCCGCCCGGCTTGAGCGTCGCCTTGTTGAAGTCGAACTGCGGGCCGTGCAGCGTCACCATCGGCTCCGCCTTCGCGGGGGGCGGCGGCGGTGGCGGTGGCGGCGCGGGCGGCGGTGGCGGCGCCTCCTTCTCGGGGTCGCAGATGGCGTGGCCGAGCAACGCGCCGATGAGGCCGCCACCCACGATGCCACCGCCGATCGCGGCCCCGCGCTCCTCGTTCCGCGGATGCTCCTTGGTGTTGTTGACGGCGACGCCGCCGGTCACGCCGCCGACGGTGGCGCCGATGATGCCGCCGGCGACCGCGCAGGTCCCCCACTTCCGGTCGCGCAGCGCGCACCCGGTGCCCAGGAAGACCACCAGTACTCCGAGAGCCAAAGTCCTCTGGTGACGCATGATGCCCTCCTCCTCTCGGTCCGAAAAAGGCTGGCTGCGCGTAACGCAAAGCCAATAACTAGTCAATAAGCGAACAGGGCGGGGTCGTGGCAGGCTCCCCGACCCCCCCGAGGAGGACGGGAGGCAGGGTGGCGGCGTGCGGGCGGCCGCGACGTCTCGTGGGGCCCCGGTCGGCCGGGTCTTCCCGTCGGCCCGGGCGGCGTCGTAGCCTCGGCCTTGACACCCGGGGAGCGCCTCTCTTTAATCCGACCAATCCAGGAGGTGCGTGATGCTGAGCAGGTCTGTGCGGATGGTGCTCCTCGGGGCGGTGACGCTGGCCGCGTGCGGCACCAACCAGGCCGACGTCGAGGAGATCAAGAAGGGCCAGAAGGACATCCTCTCCAAGCTCGACAACCTCGACAAGGCCGTACAGCAGGTGAAGGCGGCCGCGCCCGCGCAGCGGCCACAGATCGACCCGAACAAGGTCTACAACATCCCGATTTCCAGCTCCTACGTCCGCGGCCCGAAGACCGCCAAGGTCACGATCGCCGAGTTCTCCGACTTCCAATGACCCTTCTGCGCCCAGTCGGCCAGTCTGGTCGACCAGGTCCTGAAGGCGTACCCGAACGACGTCAACTTCGTCTACAAGCAGTTCCCGCTGCCCGCGACCATGCACCCGAACGCGATGCCCGCGGCCAAAGCGGCGGCGGCGGCCGGCAAGCAGGGCAAGTTCTGGGAGATGCACGACACCCTGTTCCAGAACAACCGTGAGCTCGGCTTCGAGAAGTTGAAGGAGTACGCGGGCAAGATCGGGCTCGACGTCGCACGCTGGGAGAAGGACTACAACGCGCCCGAGGTCGAGCAGGAGATCAAGAAGGACATGGCGGACGGGCAGGCCGCCGACGTGACCGGCACGCCGACCTTCTTCGTGAACGGCAAGCGGGCGACGGGCCGCTCCCTCGACGCCTTCAAGGAGATGATCGACGCCACCTTGAAGGCGCAGGGCGGCGACAAGCAGGGCGGCTGACGACCGCGTTGCCGGCGGCGCAGTGCCCTGCTAAGCGAGGGCATGCTCCGCCGCGGCGCGCGCGTGGCACTCGCCGCCCTGCTCGCCGGCTGCGCCGCCGCGCCCTACACGCGCCGCTCGCAGCTCATCCTCATCTCGGCGGAGGAGGAGAACGAGCTCGGGGCGCGCGCCTTCCAGCAGGTGCTCAGCAAGAGCCACGTCGACGGGCGCGAGCCGGTGAACGGGCCGGTCGAGGCGGTGGGGCAGCGCCTGGCCCGCGTCGCCGAGCGTCCGGACTACAAGTGGCGCTTCGTGGTGATCGACGACCCGAAGCAGCAGAACGCCTTCTGCCTGCCCGGCGGCAAGGTCGCTGTCTACACCGGCATCTTCCCGATCGCCGAGAGTACCAACGGCCTCGCGGTCGTGCTCGGGCACGAGATCGCGCACGCGCTCGCGCGCCACGGCGCCGAGCGCATCAGCCAGGGGCTCGTCGCGCAGGCGGGCGGCTCGCTGCTCGGCACGTGGCTCGGCGGCGGACCCGGCACCAACACGATTCTCGCCGCCTACGGGCTCGGCGCGGAGCTCGGCGTGCTCCTTCCCTACAGCCGCACGCAGGAGTCGGAGGCCGATCACATCGGGCTCCTGCTCATGGCGCGCGCCGGCTACGATCCACACGGCGCGCTCGCTTTCTGGCAGCGCATGGAGCGCGCCGCGAGGAGCAACCCGCCGGAGTTCCTCTCCACGCATCCGAGTCACGGCACGCGCGAGCAGCAGATCCAGGCGTGGCTGCCGGAGGCGCTGCGCTACTACGAGGCCGCCACGCACGCCGGCGTCGAGCCGCTGCCCGCGCTCGCGGGCGCGACGGCACGCTGAGCGCCGCGCGCCGATCGCGCGGATCAATTTTCCACTTGCATTCCGTTGCGAGCGGGAGTATCAGACCCCCTTCTCGTTTTCTCCTTTCTAGACGATGCGATGGGGTGAAGGGTTGGACGCGGCCGTCTCGCGGAGCGGGAGGCGGCGGTGGGGCGGAGTGGTGTCTTCGGGGTGGCCGCAGCCGGGTGAGCACGCGGGCCGGGGAGTTGGGTGACTTCTCCCCAGCCTGTGGAGCGTGTCGCGCGGTGGATCTTCGGAAGGCCGACGCGGGTCGGGCGAAGAGGGGGCGGTGGATGCCGGGCACCATCTGGGTCGAGGCGCAGCGCCGATTGCGCGGTGAGCTGCTCGACAAGGACTACGACACGTGGATCGCGCCCCTGCGTGCGGCTCGCTGGTCCGCCGAGACGCTCACGCTCGAGGCGCCGAGCGGCTTTGCGCGCGATTGGCTGAAGCATCACTTCATGCCGGCGCTCGTGCGCGCAGTGAGCGAGGCGAGCGGCTCGCGGGCGGACGTCGTGCTCCTGGTCAATCGGGAGCTGAGCGTACCGGCGCGAGCCGCTGCGCTCCCCGCCCGCCGCGCCGAGCGCGGCGGGGGCCTCGCGCCCTCGCGCTACACCTTCGACAACTTCGTCGTCGGTGAGTCGAACCGCGTCGCCTACGGGGCGGCGCGCGCGGTGGTGGCACAGCCGGGCCTCCGCTTCAACCCGCTCTTCGTCTACGGCGTCTGCGGGCTCGGCAAGACCCACCTGCTCTCGGCAGTGGCGGGCGACCTGGCCCGCGAGCGCCCCTCCGGCGCGGTCCAGTGCCTCACCGCGGAGAACTTCGTGAACGAGATGATCGCCGCGCTCGAGGCGCGCCGCATGGACCGCTTCCGGCGGAAGTTCCGCGGCATCCAGACGCTGGTCATCGACGACATCCAGTTCCTGGCCGAGAAGCGCCGCTCGCAGGAGGAGTTCGCCCACACCTTCAACGCGCTCCACGAGAGCGCGCGCCAGATCGTGATCGCCTCGGACCGCGCCCCACACGATCTCCCGGGCATCGGGGAGGCGCTGCGCTATCGTTTCGCCTCGGGCCTGCTCGCGCACGTCCGGCCGCCCGACGCGGCGCTGCGCCGCGCGCTGGTCGAGCGCAAGGCGAGCGGCCTCGGGGTGAGCCTCACGCCGGAGGTGGCGAGCTACCTCGCCGAGGAGTGGTGCGCCAACGTGCGCGAGCTCGAGGGCGCGCTCACGCGCGTCGAGGCCTACGCTTCGCTCTCGGGCCGCAGCGTCGACCTCGCGCTCGTGCGCGAGGCGCTCGGGCCCTCGCCCGTGGCGCGCCGCGGGCCGACCGTCCAGCGCATCATCGGCGAGGTGTGCCAGCACTACCAGGTGGCCCGCGACGAGCTCTCCGGGCCGCGGCGCACGGCGCGCCTCGCCGTGCCGCGCCACCTCGCCATGTACCTCTGCCGCCAGCACACCGACGTGCCGCTCGCCAGGATCGGCGCCGAGCTCGGCGGCCGCGACCACTCTACGGTGGTGCACGCGCTCGGTGCGATCGAGCGCCGGCTCGAGAAGGACGCGACGCTGCGCGAGGCCGTGTCCCTGCTGCGCGCGCGCCTCGGCGCCTGACGCGGAGGCCGGCGGAGCCCCGGAGCGCGCGCGGGCCCCTGGATGTGCTAGCCCGCTTCGACGGGGACGCCCGCGGCGGCGAGCGCGCGCGCCACCGCGTCGCGCCAGCGCGCGTAGTCGGCCGGCGCGAGCTCGACGCGCAGGTCCTCGTCGGTCTCGAGCCGTGCGGCGAGCCGCAACGCGACGGGCGCCGGCAGGCGGGCGGCGTGGACGAGGTAGTCGCCGCTCTCGACCAGGCGGAGGACCGGGGCGGGAAGGGCGGCGGCGGGGAGGCGGAGCACGAGCGGCTCGGTGGGCAGGGCGTCGCTCCGGAGCGTCACGGCGGGCAGCTCGGGGTCGGCACCGGGCGAGAGGTCGTCGCCGTCCCCCGCGAGCCCCTCCGTGCGCGCGGCGAGCACCTCGGCGACCACGTCTTCGGCCAGCCGGAGCCGCCCGCGCCGGAGCCAGGCGAGCGTCGCGAAGAGGTCGCCGGGCGCCGACGCCGGCTCGAGCCCGGCGAAGATGGCCGGCAGCAGCCGGGCGAGCGCGGCCCGGTCGCCCGCGCGGTGCGCTGCCACCGCGGCGCGGTAGTCGGCACCCGCGCGCACCTCGGCGAGGAGCGCCCGGAGCCGCTCCGCGAGCGCGCGGGCCTCGGCCAGCAGGCGTGCGGCGCCCGCCGCGTCGAGCGCGTCGCGGCGGTGAAGGCGGCGCGCCTCGTCCCCGAGCGCGAGCGCCGCCCCGAGGAGCGCCGCGCCCTCCGGCCCGGTGCCCCGGCGGTACTTCTGCGCGCACACGACCAGCGCCCCGGTGTCGGCGATCGCGCTCTCCAGCTCGGTGACCAGGCCTTCGTCCACGGCTCTTTTTACAATCGGGCGACCCCTTTGCTAAGGGAGGTGGCGATGCCTGCCCTCCGGCCGCGCGCCCGGCGCACGACCATCCGCGAGGTCCTCGACACCGCCATCGAGCTCGAGAAGAAGACGATGGCGCTCTACGTCGGGTTCGTGAAGGCGTTTCCGCGCCCGGCCGAGGTCCGGAACTTCTGGTTCAGCATGGCGCGCCACGAGGCCGGGCACTGCGGCGCGCTCGCGCTGGTCGAGGGCATCCTCGAGTCCGATCCACACCGCGCCGCGAAGACGCGCGTCTGGTTCGATCCCAGCACCGCGACCCGCCTGCGCTCGCTCGTCTCCGCCTACCTGCGCGAGGCGCGTGGCGGCGTGAGCCTCGAGCGCGCCTTCGAGATGGCGATCGACCTCGAGGCCTCCGAGCTGGAGGACGTGGTGGTCGACATGATGAAGGTGGTGAAGAGCCCCGAGTGGCGCGAGCGGGCGATCCAGCTCCTCATCCACGACCTCGGCGACCTCTCCTACATGATCGAGCGCTACACGCCGAACGAGGCGCTGCTCGCGCGGGCCGACGCGCTGGTCGAGCGGCGGGTGGGTCGCCTCGGGCGCCGGCGCGCGGCCCGCCGGGCCGAGGGCGCGTGATGAGCCGGTCGATCGTCACCGTGCCCCGCTACCTGGCCGCGGTGCGCACCATGCACGGCGTCGGCGTGACGGAGATGGCGCGCGCGCTGCACGTCACGCCCTCGGTCGTGCGCCGCTGGCTCGGCGGCACGCTGGTGCCGACCTGGCGGCGTCTCAAGGGCATGACCGCGCTCTGGGGCGGCGACGCGGAGCTGCTCGCGCTCGGTGCCGCGCTCCAGCGCTACTGCCGCGCGACCGGCGTCGCGCTGGAGGACGCCGTCCGCATGCTGCGCACGGGGCGGCACACGGGCCCGGAGCGGAAGCCCGTCGCCCGCCCGCGCGATCGACGCCAGCTCACGCTCCCCATGCAGCGCTGAGAGCCACGCACGGGCTCTCGAGGTTGCGCGGGTGGCGGCCTTGGGTCTATCGTTCCGCGCCCATGTCCGAGCCGGGCTCGCTCGCGCGCGGCCTCGCGGGCGACTGCATGATCGAGAGCGCCGAGGG
>VBKJ01000116.1 GCA_005879795.1 Deltaproteobacteria bacterium | reverse complement strand
TGGTGCCGTCGCAGGTGTCGGTCGTGCACGGATTGCCATCGTCGCCGCACGCCGTCCCGCTCGGCTGCGTTGCATCGGCGGGACAGGCGGTATTCGTCCCGTCGCAGCTCTCGGCCACGTCGCAGTCGCTCGCGGCCGCCCGGCACTCGGTGCCGGCGTTGCCCGCCGCGTGCTGGCAGGTAGTGCTGGTGCCGTCGCAGGTGTCGGTCGTGCACGGATTGCCATCGTCGGTGCACGCCGTCCCGCTCGGCTGCGTTGCATCTGCGGGACAGGCGGCATTCGTCCCGTCGCAGACCTCGGCCACGTCGCAGTCGCCAGCCGCTGGCCGGCACTCGGTGCCGGCGTTCCCCGCAGGGCCGCCCTGGCACTGTCCGCCGCTGCAGGTGTCGTTAGTCGTGCACGGATTGGCGTCGTCACATGGAGCGGTGTTGTCGGTGTGCATGCAGCCCAGGGCCACGTCGCAGGTGTCGTCGGTGCAGGTGTTGCCGTCGTCGCAGTTGGGCGCGGTGCCCCCAACGCAGCTGTTGTTCACGTCGCACGTCTCGAGCCCGTCGCAGACGTTCCCGTTGTCACAGTCCGCGTCGGTCGTGCAGCAGCCGGGGATCGGAGCGTTGACGCAGCCGATGGCGGGATCGCAGGAGTCGTTGGTGCAGACCAGGTTGTCGTTGCAGTCGAGCAGCGTCCCCGCCTGGCAGCCCGCCACCGGGTCGCAGGTCTCCAGACCGTCACAGGGGTTTCCGTTGTCGCACACGAGCGGCGTGCCGCTCTGGCAGGCGCCCGTAACGCAGGTCTCCGTGCCGGTGCAGACGTCGCCGTCGTCGCAGTCGGCGTCCGTAGTGCAGCAACCCGCGATCGGTGCATTCACGCAGCCGCCCGCGTTGTTGTTGGCTGCCGGGTCGCAGCTGTCGGCGGTGCACACCATCCCGTCATCGCAGGTCGGGGCCGAGCCGAGCACGCACGTCCCATCCTGCGGGTTGCAGGTCTCGAGGCCGTTGCAGAAGAGGCCGTCGTCGCAGGTGACGGCGGGCGTGTGGTTGCAGACGTTCTGGACGGTGTCGCACGTGTCGGTGGTGCAGGCGTCGTTGTCGTTGCAATCCGGGTCGGCGTTGCAGCATCCGGCGATGGGCGGGAAGCTGCAGGTGCCGGTGGCGTGGTCGCACGTGTCGGTCGTGCAGACGTTGCCGTCGTCGCAGACCACCGGTGTTCCGGCCTGGCAGATCCCGGTCGCGACGTCGCAGGTCTCGAGGCCGTTGCAGGCGTCCCCGTCGTCGCAGTCGAGGTCCGCGGAGCAGCAGCCCTGGACCGGCGCATTCAGGCAGCCGCCCGCCCCGTTGTTGGCCGTCGGATCACAGCTGTCGGCGGTGCAGACCAAGCCGTCATCGCAGGTCGGACCCGTGCCGGCGACGCACTGGCCGGTGCCGGCGTCGCAGGTCTCCGTGCCGTTGCAGAACTGGCCGTCGTCGCAGGTGACATTGGCCGGGTGCGTGCAGTTTCCGCTCCCGTCGCACTGGTCGGCGGTACAGGCGTTCGCGTCAGGGGTGCAGGCCGTCGCGGCGGGCGTCGCGCAGTGGGTGTTCTCGTCGCAAGGACCGTTGTTGCACTCGGCCCCGTTAAAGCAGGGATCGCCGCTGCTAACGCACTGCCCGATGATCGTATCGCAGGACTCGGTCCCGTTGCAGAAGACCCCGTCATCCAGGCAGTCGGCATTCGTCGTGCACGGAGTCTGAGCCCAGGCAATGCGCCCGCTCGCGACCGTGACCGCCACCACCGCCACCATCACCAACAACCTCGTCCTCATGCCTCATCCCCCCGATGCTGGAACCGGAGCGAGACGGTCACCCGCAGCTACAGCCGCCACTCGGCGTGCAGCTCGGGCGCAGGCTCGCGAGGGCTGGTGTGCCGACACGCAACCAGCTGCCATCGGTGAGAGGGAACCCCCACACCTCGACCCCCGCCGTCTCTCCTCATCAGCTCCCTACAATAGCCGTCAGCCTCTTATCGGCAACGTCGTGTCCGAAGTCAAGTCAAGAAGGCTATTAGGAGCCCAGATTGCTTCCTCGCTGGGAAACCGCGAAGGTCGGGGCGGGTCGCCCTCATGCCGTCGGCCTGCTGGAGGGGGGGTGACACGATTTTGACCTCTCGGAACGGCCGGCGGAGGTGACCCGCGGGGACCATAACCCTGGGGGCGTACACGGGGGGCCGGCTGGCGCGTCCGCCTGTGACTCCTTCGTTACGGCCCCGCGCGGCGGACGCCTCGCCGACCCGGCTCGGTCCAGGGATTCATGCTCCGAGCCGAGGAGGCCGGGCCCGCCGGGGGGACTCCAGCCCCGGGACGATGTACTTGACACCCCCGGTGCAGCGCGGGTAACGGAAGCAGAGGGGCCGTCGTGCGAGGATCCGCCACCCTATCCCTCCTGGGCGAACTCTGGAGCTTCATGCGCGTGCGCAAGAAGTGGTGGCTCGGACCGATCGTCCTCGTGCTCGCCCTCTTCGGCGCGCTGGTCGTGTTCACGCAGGGGTCGGCGGTCGCGCCCTTCGTCTACACGCTCTTCTAGCCCATGCAGGGAGTCTCGGGCGCCGAGCTCCGCCGCTTCGGTCTCACGGTGGGCGGGGCGTTCCTCGTGCTCGCGCTCGCGAGCTGGTGGCGCGGGCACGTGCTGCCGCCGCGCGTGCTGGGCGCCGTCGGCATGCTGCTCGCCGTGCCGGGGCTCGTTGCGCCGGCGGTGCTCGCGCCGGTGCAACGCATCTGGATGCGCGCGGCCACCCTCCTCGGCGCGGTGAACGGCCGCCTCATCCTGACCGCGCTCTTCTACCTGGTGATCACGCCGGTCGGCTTCGTGCTGCGGCACTTCGTGCGCGATCCGCTCGACCGCTCGCTCGCGGACGGGACGGCGAGCAACTGGGTCAGGCGCGAGCGGCAACCGGTCGAGCGCAGCCGCTACGAGCAGCAGTTCTGATGGCGACCATCCTCGGCATCTCGGCCTACTACCACGACTCGGCGGCGTGCCTGGTGCGCGAGGGCGAGATCGTGGCGGCGGCGCAGGAGGAGCGGTTCACCCGGAAGAAGCACGACGCCGGCTTCCCCACACACGCGGTCGCGTACTGCCTGCGCGAGGGCGGCATCGAGGCTGCCCACCTCGACTACGTCGGCTTCTACGACAAGCCGCTCCTCAAGCTCGAGCGCCTGCTCGAGAGCTACTGCGGCGTGGCGCCGAGGGGGCTGCGCTCGTTCCTCACCGCGATGCCGGTGTGGATGACGGAGAAGCTCTTCACCCGCGACCGGATTCGGAAGGCCCTCGGCGGCTACGCCGGCCCGGTGCTGTTCGCCGAGCACCACGAGTCGCACGCCGCGAGCGCGTTCTACCCCTCCCCCTTCGCCGAGGCGGCCGTCCTCACCATGGACGGCGTCGGGGAGTGGGCGACCTCGTCGTACGGCATCGGCCGCGGCAAGGATCTCGAGCTGCTCGCCGAGCTCCACTACCCGCACTCGCTCGGCATGCTCTACTCGGCCTTCACCTACTACACCGGCTTCAAGGTGAACTCGGGCGAGTACAAGGTGATGGGGCTCGCGCCCTACGGTGAGCCCAAGTACGTGGACCCGATCCTCGACAAGGTCGTGCTCCTCAAGGAGGACGGCTCCTTCAAGCTCAACATGGACTACTTCAACTACGTGCACGGGCTCACCATGACGAACGGGGCCTTCGACGGGCTCTTCGGCGGCCCGCCGCGCAAGCCCGAGTCGAAGCTCACGCAGCGCGAGATGGACGTCGCCGCCTCGGTGCAGGTGGTGACCGAGGAGATCATGCTCCGCATGGCGCGCCACGTGCATCGCGAGACCGGCATGGAGAACCTCTGTCTCGCCGGCGGCGTGGCGCTCAACTGCGTCGGCAACGGGCGGCTCCTGCGCGAGGGGCCGTTCAAGCGCCTCTGGGTCCAGCCGGCGGCGGGCGACGCGGGGGGCGCGGTCGGCGTCGCGCTCGTGATCGAGCACAAGGTGCTCGGCACCCCGCGACGGCACCGCTCGGAAGGCGACGGGATGAAGGGCTCCTACCTGGGCCCCGCCTTCTCCGACGAGGAGATCGCGCGCTTCCTCGTGTCGGTCGGCGCGGTGGCCGAGAAGCTCCCCATGCCCGGCCTCATCGAGCGCACCGCGGAGCTCCTCGCCGAGGAGAAGGTGATCGGCTGGTTCCAGGGCCGCATGGAGTTCGGCCCGCGCGCGCTCGGCAGCCGCAGCATCCTGGGCGACCCACGCTCGCCCCGCATGCAGTCGGTGATGAACTTGAAGATCAAGTTCCGCGAGGGCTTCCGCCCCTTCGCCCCGAGCGTGCTCCGCGAGCACCTCGCCGAGTATTTCGAGCTGGACGTCGACTCCCCCTACATGCTGCTCGTCGCGCCGGTGTGCGCAAAGTGGCGCATCCCGATGACCGAGGAGCAGCAGCGCCTGTTCGGGATCGAGAAGCTCAACGTGCCGCGCTCGACGATCCCGGCGGTCACCCACGTCGACTACTCGGCGCGCATCCAGACCGTGCACGGCGAGACGAACCCGGTCTACCACACGCTGCTGAGTCGCTTCCACGCGCTCACGGGCTGCCCCGTCCTCGTGAACACGAGCTTCAACGTCCGGGGTGAGCCGATCGTGTGCACGCCGCGCGATGCC
>VBKJ01000115.1 GCA_005879795.1 Deltaproteobacteria bacterium | reverse complement strand
TGATGGTCTCGCGCGCAGCTTCGGCAGCGTGACGGAAATCGAGGAGGTTCATGACGCCGCCATAGTGCCGGGCTATCAGTTCGAGGAATCCGGGCTGGAGCGGTGCACCATCTTGGCCCCAGAGCGAGTTTGCCACGGCCATCTCGTACTAGCTCACGCGGGTGACGCTTGCCGTGAAACAGGATGTAGCGACGGATCCAGCCGATGTAGGCCTTCTCCGTCCGGCGACTGTAGTGCCTCGCTCGAAGCGCATTGCGGACGACGTCGATCAGCTTCGGCGCGCGAGGCGCCTCGCCGGCATGCTCGCGTGCGAGGCAGCCCCCCTCGACCGGTCCACTGGCTGCGATATGCGCCGCGCACGACATGCGGACGGACTATAGGTGAGCCCGCTTGGGACGAGCAAGAACGGATCCAGGCTGGCGTGGGGATCGCCGCGGTCCTCCGAGCGCCCGGCTGGCCTCGAGGCGGTCCTCCTCGTCATTCCGGGGACTGTCCCGAAAGCGGCCCGCGATACCCTCACGCTGCGATCGCCGGCGGGAACTTCACGTACTCGTCGATCAACATGAGCGCGAGCGACGTCTGATCGGGACGTTCGCGCTCGAGGCGGCCGCGCGCACGGAGGTCCTCGACCAGGCGATCAACGATGCGCTCGAGCACCAGGTCTTCCCGGTGCTCGCGCCATGCGCGCCGCTCCTCCGCGTCGGTGAAGCAGTACGCCTTCCACGAGATCGAGAAGCGGATCTCATCCCAGGGGTAGCGCGCGACGACCGCATCGCCGTCGTGCACGAGCCAGCGGCCGTGGTCCCAGCGGAGCCGCATGCCTGGCCGCAGCGCGGGCAGGGGCGAGTCCGACTCGACCGGGTCGACACCGTGGAACACCGAGTCCGTGTCGAGGATGATGCCGGTGTTGGTGCGCGCCGGGATCGTCGCGGCCGGACCGTCCCCACCCTGCGGGTAGAAGGCGAACTCGCCCCCGTGGCAGTCGTTGAACCAGCCGACGGCGGTCGCGATCGGCATGCGATACTCGTCGAAGAGCCCCGAGTGGTGCATGACGACCATGAGCCACTGCGGGTAGAGCTTCCGGTTCGCGCCGCGGAACTCCGGCACGTCGGTGTGCACGGCGAGCTCCTGCCCCGGGACGAGGAGGTTCGCGTACACGATCGCCGGCTCGATGACCGGCCGGCCGTGGATCGCGCGCGCCGCCTCGACGAAGCCCTCGTAGCGCAGGAAGGGCTCGATGCCGTCGATGCGCACCTCGTCGCCGTAGGCGTAGCTCTCGCGGAAGTAGTTCGTGCGTGCGCCGAGCGACGCGATCGAGTCGTGCCGGCCGAACCGCCCGCCGGTCTTGAGGAAGTTCATCACCGCGTCGTGGCGCTGGAAGAGGCCCTGGCCGATCTCGGCCTCGGACGCCTCCTGCGAGTACATGCCGTAGGCGCCGAAGCGCTCGCAGAGCCGGAGCATCCGCTCCGCCTGCGCGCGCGGCAGCAGCGGATCGAAGACGCGGTAGGTGGCCGTCGCCATGGTGCCTGCCGGACGGCCGGAGGGTATCCCCATCGGCGAGCCTGGCCAACCCCGGGGTGCGCGGGGCGACGGCATCGACGCGCGCGCCATCGCCCGGCGGGCAGTCGAACGAGAACCCCTAGATCGACCGGAAGCGGGCGGCGACCTCTTCGGCGCTCCAATAGACGACGTTGCGCGTGACGAGGCCGCCGGCGGTCTCGAAGGTCTCGACGGTCAGGCCGGGGCGGGCGGCGAAGACGTTGTGCTTGCGGTGGAGCACCATCACGCCCGATGGGCGCTCGATCACTTCCTCGAGCTCGAAGCGGAGCTTCGGGAAGCGGGCGAGCGCGCGCTCGCAGAGCTCACGGATGGCGCCGCGGCCGCGGAGCGTGCCGTCCCCGTCGGGGTCGCCGAGCAGCACGGTCGGGCTCTGGAAGACGGCGTCCTCGGCGTAGTGGGCGAGCACGCGGTCCAGGTCGCGGCCGTTCCAGCCCTCGAGCCAGTCCCGCACCAGGCGTTCGTGTGACATGCCGGCGTCGTAGCATGCGCGCGACGCGACGGCACGGGCGGCGTCTTCACGGACGTCGAGCGCGCACCGAGCGCCGGGATGGCGGCATGTCGGTGGTCACCACCGGCGGCGCAGCACGTCCTCGAGCAGCGGCCGGAAAGCCGCCGCTTCGGGGGTCTCGGGGCGCGCCGGCACGGCGCGCAGGAAGGCCACGTACTCCGCGGGCAGCCCGTGCTCCTCGGCCCCTGCAACCAGGCGCGCCATGTAGCGCTCCGAGGGCCCGAGCGTCGGGTCGCGCCGGTCGGAGGACAGCGCGAGGGCGTTCACCTCGAGCGCGGGCTCGGCGAGCGACGACGCCCGGACCGTGACGCTGCGGTAGTTCCCGATGCGCACGCCCTCGGTCAGCTCCAGGTGCTCCCAGTCGGCCCGCGTGATCTCGTAGAGGACGCCCAGCACCGCGGCGTGCGGGTCGGGCACGATGTTGGCGAACGCCTCGCCCACCGGCAGGAGGGGCGGCTTGTCGAGGACGAGCCGCCAGCCGGCCGCGCGCGCGCGCAGCGCGCGGGAGGGCTCCACGCCGCGCCGGCCGCGCAGGGTCGCCGCCTCCATGTTGGAGCCGTACGCGAAGTACCAGACGCGCCCGTCACTCACCGGAAGAGCTTCGCTTTGACGAAGGCGCACTCGGGGTCGTCGAAGCACTCGAGCTTCTTGCCGCCGTGCTTGTCCTTGAGAACCCGTCCCGCCTCGAGCGCATCTGCCGCGCGCAGCTCGGCGTCGCGCGCATGGCGCGTGGCGAGAACGTCGGCCGGGGACGGCGTATCCCGAGCGAACCTCGCGGCGCGGTTGGCGGCGCGGCAGAGGCCCCGGAGGAAGTCGCACTCGGCCTTCTCGCCTTCCAGGCGCGCGGCGACGCTCGCGGTGTCCGCCCCCGCCGGCGCCGCGAGCGCGAGCCCCAGGGCAAGAGCGGCGAGCCCACGGTGCGCCATCGCCGTCGGATCATCGCATCGGCGACGAGCAGAGAAAAGACGATCACCGCCATCCTCGACGCGCTCGGGCTCCCGGGCCGCGCGCTGGTCGACGCCGCCGGGGCGCCCGAGGCGAAGGCTCGCCTGCGCGCCGAGACGGAGC
Source organism: Deltaproteobacteria bacterium (assembly GCA_005879795.1). Classification (NCBI taxonomy): domain Bacteria; kingdom Pseudomonadati; phylum Myxococcota; class Myxococcia; species Deltaproteobacteria bacterium. The sequence continues at coordinate 1,640 of VBKJ01000115.1, read as the reverse complement.
GGGCGATCGCCCTCGGCGTCTTCGGCGCGCCCACGGCCGTGGTCGGCGACGAGCTCTTCTGGGGCAACGACCGGCTCGAGGACGCGGTCGCGTGGGCGGTCACGGCCGCCAGTCGTGCCGGCGATCGGCGTTGATCGGCCCGATCGGCGTCCTCGCGGACGCGAGTTGGCCGGAGCCGGCGATGATGGTATCCCGCCCGCCATGGGCCTCCTCGACCTGCTCGGCGGCGGCGCCCCCGGCATCGGCGTTGGCCAGCCGGCGCCCGACTTCGCGCTCCTGGACCGGGGCGGCCGCACGGTGCGCCTCGGCGACTACCGCGGCAGGAAGGCGGTCGTTCTCTACTTCTACCCGAAGGACGACACGCCGGGCTGCACGAAGGAGGCGTGCTCCTTCCGCGACCAGTACCAGGACTTCCAGGACGCCGGCGCCGAGGTGATCGGGGTCAGCTCCGACGCCGAGGCGTCGCACGAGAAGTTCGCCGCCAAGTACCGGCTGCCGTTCGTCCTGCTCGCCGACAAAGGCGGCGCGGTGCGCAGGCAGTACGGCGTGCCGGCGACGCTCGGCCTCCTCCCGGGGCGTGTGACCTTCGTGATCGACAAACAGGGGATCGTGCGCCACGTGTTCAACTCGCAGTTCCAGGCGACCAGGCACGTGGAGGAGGCGATCGCGGCGCTACGCACGATGGCCGGGGCGTAGAAACCGGCGCGGGGCGCGCGGCATCCAAGCGGGACGATGAAGGCGAGACGCGGCGCCCCGAGCCTGCTCCTCGTGGGCGCGCTGGCCGCGCTCGGCTGGGCGGCGGCGGCCGCGGACGCGGAGGAGCGCGCCACGGCGACCTTCGCCGGCGGGTGCTTCTGGTGCATGCAGCCCCCCTTCGAGAAGCTGGAGGGCGTCCTCTCGACCACCGTCGGCTACACCGGCGGCCACACCCGGAACCCCACCTACGAGGAGGTGTCGGCGGGCGGCACCGGACACGCCGAATCGGTCGAGATCGTCTACGACCCGGGCAAGATCGGCTACGCGAAGCTGCTCGACGTCTTCTGGCACAACGTCGACCCGCTCACGCCGGAGGCGCAGTTCTGCGACCACGGCCACCAGTATCGAACCGCGATCTTCTACCACGACGACACGCAGCGCCGCCTCGCGGAGGAGTCGAAGCAGCGTCTCGCCCAGCGCTTCGGCCGCCCGATCGCGACCGAGATCGTGGCGGCGACCACGTTCTACCCGGCCGAGGAGTACCATCAACGTTACCACGAGAAGAATCCCGTGCGCTACAAGTTCTATCGCTGGAACTGCGGCCGCGACGCGCGCCTGAAGGAGCTCTGGGGCGACGCGGCGCCGGCGGCGGAGGCGGAGACCATGCCGCGGAAAGGATGGAATGCCGTGACCTTCAAGAAGCCCGACGATGCGACGCTCGCGAAGTCGCTCACCTCGATGCAGTACAAGGTGACGCAGCACGAGGGTACCGAGCCGCCCTTTCAGAACGAGTACTGGGACAACCACCGGCCCGGCATCTACGTCGACGTCGTCTCGGGCGAGCCGGTCTTCAGCTCGCTCGACAAGTACGAGTCCGGGACGGGCTGGCCGAGCTTCACGAGACCGCTCGAGCTCGGGAACATTCGCGAGCGGGAGGACCGCCG
>VBKJ01000114.1 GCA_005879795.1 Deltaproteobacteria bacterium | reverse complement strand
GGCGCACGATACCCGGGTAGACTCCTCGCCGCCCGCGCCGTGCGGCGGGCGTCTCGAACTCGCGCCTGGCCAGGGGCAGCGGTCTACTAGCGGCCTGCGTAGAGCGCGAGCCCCGCGATGTGCCGGAAGTGCTTCCAGTTGCCCGTCAACAGCGGCATCCTCTTCACCAGCGCCGTCGCGGCGATCAGGGCGTCTTCCTGCTCGAGGTCCGGGTACCTGCGGCGCAAGGACCAGTAGCGCGCCGCGATGGCGGGTCCCAGGGGAACGAGCCGGAACCGGCGCAGCGCCTCGGCGATCGCTCCGCGCTCGGCGCTGCTCAGGCCCTTCTTCGCGAGGAGTTCCTTCCGCGTGACGACCGAGTAGTAGATGCGGCTGCGCGGATCGTCGAAGAGCCGGCTGTGAGCGCCGACGTTGAAGTAGTCGATCAGGATGTCGGTGTCTACGAGGACGCGGACCGCTGCCACGCTCGGATCTCTCTCAGGAAGGCCGCATCCGAGCGGCTTCGGGAGCGGCGGCGCAGCATACGGACGTATTCCGCGCTGTCCTTCACTGCGGTATGGCCGTAGGGATTGAACTTCTCCCGGACCAGCTCCTCGAGGAGTGTCACCGGGTATATGCCGCGGCGCCGCGCCGTCCGGATGAGAAACTCCTTCAGGTCCGGGTCAAAGGAGAGCGTCCACTTCTCGCGTCTGAGAGCCGCCTTGGCCATAGCGCCACGTATATTATACGTATGCCGAACCCGAGCAAGACCGTCCCTGGGTCGGCTCTCTCCTTCCGGGTCCCACCACTATCTCCTCCTCGCGAGGCGCGGCATCCAGCCGGCCGCTCACACGGCGTCGCCGGCGAGGAGGTAGCCCAGATCCTCCCGCGTGAGCGAGCGGCCGAAGCCCGCCTCGCCCAGCACGTCGCGCGCGAGCGCGGCCTTGCGCTGCTGGAGGTCGAAGATGCGCTCCTCGACCGTCCCCCGGGCCACGAGCCGGTAGGCGATGACCGTCCGGTCCTGCCCGATGCGGTGGGTGCGGTCAATCGCCTGGGCCTCGACGGCCGGGTTCCACCACGGATCGAAGAGGACGACGTAGCTCGCGGCGGTGAGGTTGAGGCCCGTGCCGCCCGCCTTGAGCGACACGAGGAACGCGCAGGCCCGCGCGTCGTCCGTGAAGGCGCTCACCACGGCCTCGCGCTTCACGGTCTGTCCGGTGAGGACATGATGCGGGATGCAGCGGGCGCGCATCTCGGCAGCGAGGAGCTTCAGGCACTCGACGAACTGCGAGAACACGAGGACCTTGTGCCCCTCGGCGAGGAGCGGGTCGAGCAGCTCGAAGAGCGTGTCGAACTTCCCGGATCCCAGCCCGGACCGCCCGCCCGCGAGGGCCGGGTGGCAGCAGATCTGGCGGAGGCGGGTGAGCGCGGCGAGGACGTCGATCCGGTGCTGCCGGAGGCCGCCCGGCGCCGCGGCGAGCTGCTCGACGAGCCGGCGGCTGCGCGCGACCTCGCCGAGGTAGAGGCGGCGCTGCCCGGCGGTGAGCTCGCTGTCGCGGCGCTCCTCGACGCGGTCGGGCAGCTCGGGCGCGACCTCGCGCTTCAGGCGGCGGAGGAGGACGGGGCGGAGCCTCGCCGCGAGGAGCGCGCGCCGGTGCGCCGGCACGTCGAGCCGGTCATAGCGTGCGCTGAACTCCGGTCGCGTCCCGAGGTAGCCCGGGTTGACGCAGGTCATGATGCTCCACAGGTCGAGCGGGCGGTTCTCGAGCGGCGTCCCGGTGAGCGCCAGGCGATGGCGCGCGTCGAGCGCGAGCACGGCGCGCGTCACCGCAGCGTCCGGGTTCTTGACGTTCTGCGCCTCGTCCAGGATGAGCGTCCGGAGCCGGATGTTCCGCCATGCCTCGACATCCTGCCGGAGCAGCGCGTAGTTCGTGACCACGAGGTCGTGCTCGACGATCGCGGCGCGGAGCGCGTGCCGCTCGCTCCCGCGCGTGAGGAGGAGAACGCGCAGCTCCGGGGTGAACCGTTCGGCTTCGCGCGCCCAGTTGTGCACGACCGAGGCGGGACAGACGACGAGGCTCGGCCCGCCGCCCGGGTCGGTCGCGCGCAGATGGGCGAGCCAGGCGAGCGCCTGCACGGTCTTCCCGAGCCCCATGTCATCGGCCAGGACGGCGCCGACGCCGAGCGCGGCGGAGTGGGCGAGGAAATCGAGGCCGCGCTGCTGATACGCTCGGAGCGTGGCGCGGAGGCCGGGCGGAGGCGGGGTCTCGGGGAGGCCGCGGAACTCGGCGATCCGGCGGCGCAGCGCGGCCACGGCGCCGAGCGTCTCGCGCTCGGCGCCGAGCTGCTCGAGCGCCTCGAACGTCTCGGGCCGCGCGCCTGCGAGCTGCCAGAGCGTCAGGCGCTGAGGCCCCGTGCCCGCCTCGACGCCGAGGTCCGCGAGCAGCTCCGCCGCCTCGTCGTGGCGCGCGGACAGCTCGCGGTCGACCCAGCCGCCGGAGAGCTTGACGAAGCGGGTGGTGGCGCCGCGGAGCGTCGCGAGGTCGGCGGCGGTGAGCGCCAGGCCCTCCGCCTCCCACTCGGCGGACACCGCGAACCAGTCGGTGCCGCTCGCCTCGACGCGGAGCCGCGGAGAGACGCGCCGCGCCCCGTCGAGCAACCGGCGGATGGCCTCCGTACCGTAGAAGGTCACTCCCGCAGGGCGCTCGGCCCACGCGCGCGCGAACGCCTCCATGTGGCGGCGCCCGAGCGCGAGCGACCAGCCGGTGGCCGGCGCGGGCGCGGGCGGGGCCCCGAGGCGCTCGAGCCACGCGATCGCCGGCGCCACGGCGTCCGGATCCGGCTCGTCGACCCACGGGTCGTCGACGGGATGCGCAGCGGGAGCGGCGGGCGCGACCGCGATCTCGGCTCCGACGGGCGCGTAGCTTCCCGCGTCGCCGGGCGAGGCGCGCGTCCAGCCGTCCGCCACCGTCAGCTCGAGCACGATGCCGTCCGCGGGCGGCGGCTCGCCCGGCCGCCAGGCACCGGCGTGCGCGAAGAGCCGGAGATGCAGGCGGTCGTCCGCGCCGAGGTCGAGCGTCACCGCCGGAGCGGCGGCATGGACACGCGTGTGCGCGCGGAGCGTGTCCCGGAGATGCGGGAACCCCGCGCCGAGGCGCCGGAGGAGCGCGAGGCGCTCGGCGGGTCGGAGGAGAAGTCCCCCGCTCTCGCGCACGCGGTGGAGGAGCTGTCCCGGCGGCTCGCCGACGACGGTCGAGAAGACCCCGCCGCAGAGCACGAGGCTCGCGTGCGCGGCAAAGCCCTCGCGCCGCGGCAGGTAGAGCGCCTCGTCGAGCCCGCAGCTCCGCCCGTCGGGCCAGCGGAAGCGGAACTCGAGCGCGGTGTCGCCGTCGCGGGAGACACAGAGCGGCGCCAGCCGGGCCGCTTCGGGCGAGAGGCGCACGGGATCGCCGGGCGCGACGCCGCCGAGCTGCGCGAGGTCGGACGGGAGCGTCTCGCTCCACGCGCCGAGCGGCGAGCCCGCGATCCGCTCGATCAACGCGGGGAGCGCCGCGCTCCGCCCCGGATCGGCCGCGAGCCAGGGCTCGTTCCCGCCCAGCCCGTGGTCGGTGAGCCAGACGAGGAGCGCCGCCTGATCGGCCGGCAGCGACGAGGGGTCGCGCTGGAGCTCGGAGCGTAGCTGATGGAGCTGGGTCAGCGAGCGCGGGGCGTCGGCCAGCTTCGGCGAGGTGAGCCGGGCCTCGACGGCGACGACGACCTCGCCCGCGGCAGCACGCACGAGCGTCAGGACCACGCGCAGGCGCCGCTCGGCCGCCCGGCCGAGGTGGCGAGCCCAGGCGGTGACGTCGCGCAGGAGCTCCGCGCGACGGCGCTCCTCGAGCCGGGCCGAGAGATCGGGCCGGTCACGGAACGGCTCCAGCTCCCGCGGCAGCGGGCCGCGGGCGGCGAGCGCCTGCGCCACGCGCCAGCAGAAGACGTCCGGGTCGGGCTCGTCGAACAGCTCGTGGAACGTCCACGTTTGCGGGCTGTGGAGCCATCCGCGCGGCAGCACGCGGGAGAGCGCCTGCTGGCGCTCCCAGGGCCCCCGCGCGCGGAGGAGCACGTCGAGCACGCCCTTCCCGGCGGCCGGGGGACGCGCGGCGGGCGGCGCGAGCGTGGAGTCGGCGACCAGGCAGCGGGCGACGGCATACGCGTGCTTGCAGAAGGACCCGACCGGGCACGAGCAGCTCGCGCGCCACTCGCCGCGATCGTGCTCCCAGACGACATCGTACGCCTCCGACCCGACGACCGTCGCCTCGACGACGTCGTCGCGGACGTCGATCGACTCGACGCGGCCCTCCTCGGCGTAGCGCCGTCCGCGCTCGCGGGCGGCGGGCGGGAAGGGGGCGAGCGCCGCGACGAAGGCGCGCCACGTCGGGGCCGGCCAGCCCGCAACCGCCGCCTCCACCCCGCCGCCCGCCATGGCCGGCCGAGTGTTGCGGAGTCGGCGGGCGGATTCAAGGGCGGCGAGCGGGGGCGAGCTAGTTCGAGCCGCACGTTTGTCTGGTCGAGGCGGGCGTTCGTGCCGCACTGCGCCTTTTCCACGGCCGCCATGAGCCGCTCGAGCCGGCGCAGGCGCTTTCACGAGCGTGCGATCGGAACGCTGGACGCCAACCGCCGGCCGATGGTACGCAGGCCGGCTTCGCTCCGCCTCGCGCGACCACGCAGGTCGCCGCCGGCGAGCATCCCTCGAATACGGTAAGGTGTGAGTACCGGCTTCCGAATCCGGCACACCAGGACCTCGAGTTCCAGACGAAGGACCTCGAATGTCTGCTGGACCACTACGTCACTGCCGCGCGCGCGCCGCGTCGAGCTTCCTCGCGGCCTCG
>VBKJ01000113.1 GCA_005879795.1 Deltaproteobacteria bacterium | reverse complement strand
ACGTCGTACGCGAGGCGATCGTGCAGCAGAAGCGCCGCCTCGAAGGCCGCGGGCTCGCCGACGTGCGCCCCATCACCTGCGAGGTCGAGGTCCTGCCGCGCACGCACGGCTCGGCCCTCTTCACGCGCGGTGAGACGCAGGCGCTCGTGGTGGCGACGCTCGGCACCTCCTCCGACGAGCAGAAGATCGATGCGCTCATCGGCGAGCAGTACAAGAAGTTCATGCTGCACTACAACTTCCCGCCCTTCAGCACGGGCGAGGTCAAGTTCCTGCGCAGCCCCGGGCGGCGCGAGATCGGCCACGGGGCGCTCGCCGAGCGCGCGCTGGCGCCGATCCTCCCGAGCGAGGAGGAGTTCCCCTACACCATCCGCATCGTCTCCGAGATCCTCGAGTCGAACGGCTCCTCCTCGATGGCGACCGTGTGCGGCGGCTCGCTCGCGCTCATGGACGGCGGCGTGCCCATCAAAGCGCCGGTCGCCGGCGTGGCCATGGGGCTCATCAAGGAGGGCGGCGAGGTGCGCGTCCTCTCCGACATTCTGGGCGACGAGGACCATCTCGGTGACATGGACTTCAAGGTCGCGGGCGCGGAGGCCGGAGTCACCGCGGTGCAGATGGACATCAAGATCGGCGGCGTGACGCGCGCCATCATGCAGCAGGCGCTCGAGGACGCGCGTCGCGCGCGGCTCCATATCCTCGGCATCATGAACCAGACGCTGGCGCGTCCGCGCGGCGAGCTCTCCACGCACGCGCCGCGCATCGTCACCATCCACATCAAGCCGGACCGCATCCGCGACCTGATCGGCCCGGGCGGCAAGGTGATCCGCGGCATCACCGAGGAGACCGGGGTCAAGATCGACGTGGAAGACGACGGCACGGTCCTGGTCGCGTCCTCCGACGGCGAAGCGATGCAGAAGGCGCTCGACAAGATCCGCGCCATCACCGCCGAGGCCGAGGTGGGCAAGATCTACCGCGGCACGGTGCGCAAGATCGTCGACTTCGGCGCCTTCGTGGAGATCTTCCCGGGCACCGACGGCCTGGTGCACATTTCCCAGCTCGCCAAGGAGCGGGTGCAAAAGGTCTCCGACGTCATCAAGGAAGGCGACGTCATCCCGGTCAAGGTGCTCGAGGTGGACAGGTCGGGGAAGATCAGGCTCTCCCGCAAGGAAGCGCTCAAGGAGGAGGGACAGCAGGAGGCGCAACGGTAGGCGCATGCAGCTCACGCGGCTCCCGAACGGCGTCCGGGTGCTGTCCGAGCGCCTGCCCGACCTGACCTCGGCCACCGTCGGCATCTGGGTCGAGAACGGGTCGCGCTACGAGCGCGCGGAGCAGGCCGGCATCTCGCACTTCCTCGAGCACCTCTTCTTCAAGGGCACCGCCCGCCGCACCGCTGCGCAGATCGCCCAGGAGATCGACGCGGTCGGCGGCGTGCTGAACGCCTTCACCGGCAAGGAGTACACCTGCTACTACGCCAAGGTGCTGCGCGAGCACCTGCCGCTCGCGCTCGACCTGCTGGCGGACATCTTCACGCAGTCCACGTTCGCAGCGGAGGAGATCGAGCGCGAGCGGTCGGTGATCATGCAGGAGATCTCGCAGGTCGAGGACACACCCGACGATTACGTGCACGAGCTCTTCAACCTGGCCTTCTGGCCGGGGCACCCGCTCTCGCGCCCGATCGCAGGGACGGCCGAGACCGTGGCGCGCCTCGTGCGCGACGACTTCCTCCGCTTCCTCAAGGCCCGCTACCGGGCCGACCGCGTGCTCGTCGCGGCGGCGGGGGCGGTCGGCCACGACGACCTGCTCGCGGTCGCGAACCGGCACTTCGGCGCCCTCGCGGGCAGCGCCCCGGGCGTGGACGGCGGCCCGCCCGAGCCCCGCGCCGGCCTCTCCGTGCACGAGAAGCGCCTCGAGCAGGTGCACCTCTGCCTGGGCACGCCCGGGATCGCGCAGACCGACGCCGACCGCTACCCGGCGCACCTCGTGAACGTCGCGCTCGGCGGCGGGATGAGCTCGCGGCTGTTCCAGGAGATCCGCGAGCGGCGCGGCAAGGCCTACACGGTCTACTCGTTCCTCTCCTCCTACCACGACGCCGGCTACACGGGGGTCTACGTCGGCACCAGCGCGGAATGGACGCGCGAGGTGGTCGACGTGATCCGGGCCGAGCTCGGGCGGATGGCGCGCGACGGGCTCGCGCCCGACGAGCTCGCGCGCGGCAAGAACCAGATGAAGGGCAACATGCTCCTCGGCCTCGAGACCAGTGACAGCCGCATGAGCCGCATCGCGAAGAACGAGATCTACTTCGGGCGCGACGTGCCGCTCGAGGAGGTGGCGGCGGGCATCGACGCGGTGACCAACGACGACGTCCTGCGCGTCAGCCAGCGGCTGTTCCGGTCCGAGACCCTGGCCCTCACCGTGCTCGGCGATCTGAAGGGCCACGCGCTGGGCGACGAGGTGCTTGCGAGTTGACGGCGCCCCTCGCGGTCGACGTGGTACGCGTCCGCCCCGGGCGCGACCCGCTGCCTCTGCCGCGCTACATGACACCCGGGGCGGCCGGCATGGACCTGCTCGCCGACCTCGAGGCCGAGATCGTGCTCGCGCCGGGCGACCGGCGCCTGGTCCCGACCGGGCTCGCGGTCGCGATCCCGGCCGGGTTCGAAGGGCAGGTCCGGGCGCGGAGCGGCCTCGCCGCCCGCGACGGCCTCACGGTGCTCAACGGGCCCGGCACGATCGACGCCGACTACCGCGGCGAGGTGCGCGTCCTCCTCGTCAACCTCGGACGCCAGCCAGTGAGCGTCCGCCACGGCGACCGCATCGCGCAGCTCGTGATCGGGCCGGTCGCCCGCGTCGTCTGGCGCGAGGTCGCCACCCTCCCGGAGAGCGTGCGCGGCGCGGGCGGCTTCGGCAGCACCGGGGATCCGGGGCAGCGCAGCGTGCGAGATGAGGGCCCCGGAGGGAGCCGGAGCGAGGCTGAGCCGAGCCCGGCGACGGGGTCCGGGGCGGAGCGCAGCGTGCGAGATGGGGGCGTCGGAGGGAGCCCGAGCGAGGCTGAGCCGAGCCGGGCGACGGGGTCCGGGGCCATCGGAGGAGCGCAGCGCGCGGAGCGCGCGAGCACCGGACGGGGCCCCGGAAGTGATTGACCGCTACACCCGCCCGGAGATGGGCCGGCTCTGGTCCGAGGAGGCGTGCCTCGCGCGCTGGCTCGAGGTCGAGCTGGCCCTGGTCGAGGCGCTCGCGGAGCGAGGCGAGGTGCCGGTCGAGGCGGCGCGCACGCTCCGCGCCCGGGCTCGCGTCGACGCCGCGCGCATACGGGCGATCGAGGCCGAGGTGAAGCACGATGTGATCGCGTTCGTCTCCTCGGTCGCCGAGACGGTGGGCGACGAGGGGCGCTTCCTCCACCTGGGGCTCACCTCCTCGGACGTGGTCGACACCGCCTTCGCCCTCCAGCTCCGCGACGCGGCGGATCTCCTGCTCGCCGGCATCGACCGCCTGCGCGCCGCGGTCCGCGCCCAGGCGCTCCGCCATCGCCGCACGCCGATGATCGGCCGCACGCACGGCATCCACGCCGAGGTCATCACCTTCGGCCTCAAGTGCACGAGCTGGTACGCCGAGCTCCAACGCGGGCGCCGCGGGCTCGCCGCGGCGCGCGCTGCGATCGCCCACGGCAAGCTCTCGGGGGCGGTCGGCACCTTCGCCAACAGCGAGCCCGGGCTCGAGGCCGCCGTGCTGCGGCGACTCGGGCTTCGGCCGGAGCCGATCGCGACCCAGGTCGTGCCGCGCGACCGCCACGCGCGCTTCTTCGGCGAGCTCGCCATCCTCGCCGGGACCTGCGAGCGCATCGCGGTCGAGATCCGCCACCTCCAGCGCACGGAGGTGGGGGAGGTGCTAGAGCCATTCGCACCCGGCCAGAAGGGCTCCTCGGCGATGCCGCACAAGCGGAACCCGATCCTGGCCGAGAACGTGACCGGTCTCGCGCGCCTGGTGCGTGCCTACGCCGCGGCCGCGCTCGAGAACATGGCGCTCTGGCACGAGCGCGACCTCAGCCACTCCTCGGTCGAGCGCGTGATCGGCCCCGACGCCACGATCGTGATGGACTTCATGCTCGCGCGCCTAGCCGACGTGATCGAGGGACTCGAAGTGCGGCCCGAGGTGATGCGCGCGAACCTGGAGCGGCTGGGCGGCGCGATCTTCTCCGAGCAGGTGCTGCTCGCGCTCGTGCGTCGCGGGGTCAAGCGCGACGAGGCGTATCGGTGGGTGCAGCGCTGCGCGCAGGCGGGCGGCGACTTCCAGAAGCGGCTGGCGGCCGACCCCGACGTGTCCCGCCACCTGAAGCCGCTCGAGCTCGCCACCCTCTTTGACATCGAGCACCACCTGCGGCATACCCAAGCCCTCTTCTCGCGCGCCTTGGATGACGACCATGGATCGGGGTGAGCTGCTCTACGAGGGCAAGGCGAAGCAGGTCTATCGCACCGCCGACCCGGACCTCCTCATCCAGCACTTCAAGGACGACGCCACCGCCTTCAACGCCAAGAAGCGCGGCACGGTCGTCGACAAGGGCATCCTCAACAACCGGATGTCCGAGGTCCTCTTCCGCTTCCTCGAGGAGGAGGGCGTGCCGACCCACTTCGTGCGCCGCCTCTCCGAGCGCGACATGCTGATCCGCCGCTGCGAGATCGTGAAGATCGAGGTCGTGGCGCGCAACGTCATCGCCGGCAGCCTCGCCAAGCGCCTCGGGCGCGCGGAGGGCGAGCCGCTCCCCGAGCCCATCCTCGAGCACTACTACAAGGACGACGCGCTCGACGACCCGATGATCAACGACTGGCACGTCCGCTTCCTGCGCCTCGCCACACCGCAGGAGCTCTCGGTCATCAACGAGAGGGCGCTGCGCGTGAACGCCCTCCTCCGCGAGTACCTCGACAAGCGCGACATCGTGCTGGTCGACATGAAGCTCGAGTTCGGGCGCCACCACGGTAAGATCCTGCTCGCCGACGAGATCTGCCCCGACACCTGCCGCTTCTGGGACAAGGCGACCGGCGAGAAGCTCGACAAGGACCGGTTCCGGCGCGACCTGGGCGGCGTCGAGGACGCCTATCAGGAGGCGGCGCGGCGCATCTGCAGCGCGGCCGCCTGATGCCCCTGCTGGCGCGCGTCCACGTCACCCCGAAGCGCGGCATCCTGGATCCGCAGGGCAAGGCGGTCCAGAACTCGCTCCACGCCCTCGGTTTCGCCGAGGTGCAGGACGTGAAGGTGGGCAAGTACATCGAGCTCAGGCTCCGCGAGGCCGAGCCCCAGGCGGCCTCGGCCCGCGTGCGCGAGATGTGCGAGCGGCTGCTCGCCAACGGCGTGATCGAGGACTTCCAGTTCCAGCTCGAGCGGGACGGCCGCTGATGCGCTGGGGCGTGGTCGTCTTCCCCGGCTCGCTCGACGACCGGGACGCACTGCGCGCCGCGGGGTGCGTGCTCGGCGACGAGGCGGTGGCCCTCTGGCACAAGGACCGCGACCTCGGCGGCGTCGACTGCGTCATCCTGCCCGGCGGCTTCTCCTACGGGGACTACCTCCGCTGCGGCGCCATGGCCAAGTTCTCGCCCATCATGGAGGCCGTGGCGCGGCACGTCCGCGACGGCGGACTCGTGCTCGGCATCTGCAATGGCTTCCAGATCCTGTGCGAAGCGGGCCTCCTCCCCGGCGCGCTCGTGCGTAACCGCTCACTCAGCTTCGTGTGCGAGCCGGTCACGGTGCGGGTCGAGACGGCCGAGACCTTCTTCACCCACGGCTGCCGCGCGGGCGAGGTGCTCGAGCTGCCGGTGAAGCACGGCGAGGGCTGCTACGTGGCCGACGAGGCCACGCTCGCGGCGCTCGAGCGCGAGCACCGCGTCGTCTTCCGCTACACCGACCGCGCCGGGCGCCCCACGCCGGAGGCGAACCCCAACGGCTCGCTGCAAAACATCGCCGGCTTGTGCAGCGCCGAGCGGAACGTCGTCGGGCTCATGCCGCACCCCGAGCACGCCGTCGAGCACCTGACGGGCGGCGCGGACGGGCTCCGCCTCTTCCGCTCGGTCGAGGCCTGGGTGGCGCGTGGCGCGGCGGCAGGGCCGGCCGCGTCCGCGCCGGGATGAGCCGCGCGGTCAGCGCCGAGGTCGCGGACGAGCACGGCCTCACGCGCGAGGAGTGGGGGAGGATCGTGGCGCTGCTCGGGCGCCCCCCCACCCTCGAGGAGCTCGGCGTGTTCGCCGTCATGTGGTCCGAGCACTGCTCGTACAAGAGCTCGCGCGCCTTCCTGCGCCAGCTGCCCACCAGGGGCCCGCGGGTGCTGCAGGGCCCGGGCGAGAACGCGGGTGCGGTCGACTTGGGCGACGGGCACGCCGCGGTCTTCAAGATCGAGAGCCACAACCATCCCTCGTTCGTCGAGCCCTTCCAGGGCGCCGCGACGGGTGTGGGCGGCATCCTGCGCGACGTGTTCACGATGGGCGCGCGTCCGATCGCGAGCCTCGACTCGCTCCGCTTCGGGAGCCTGGACCACCCCCGCACGCCCTACCTGGTGAAGGGTGTGGTGGCCGGCATTGGGCACTATGGCAATTCAATTGGCGTCCCCACCGTGGGCGGCGAGATCTCCTTCGACCCGGGCTACGACCACAACATCCTGGTGAACGCCTTCACGCTCGGCGTCGCGCCGGCCGATCGCCTCTTCCGGGCGCGCGCCGCGGGGGTCGGCAACCCCGTCATCTACGTCGGCGCGCGCACCGGCCGCGACGGCATCCACGGCGCGAGCCTCCTCGCCTCGGCCGCGCTCGACGCGACCAGCGAGGAGAAGCGGCCGGCGGTGCAGGTGGGCGACCCGTTCACGGAGAAGCTCCTCCTCGAGGCGTGCCTCCAGCTCATGCAGGGCGACGACATCGTCGCCATCCAGGACATGGGCGCTGCGGGGCTCACCAGCTCGTCGGTCGAAATGGCGGGCCGCGGCGGCATGGGCATCGTGCTCGAGCTCGACCGGGTGCCGCTCCGCGAGGAGGGCATGACGGCCTACGAGATCCTCCTCTCCGAGTCGCAGGAGCGCATGCTTCTGGTGGCGCAGGCAGGACACGAGGCGGCGGTCGCCGAGGTGTTCGCACGCTGGGACCTGGAGGCCGCCGTGGTCGGCCGGCTGACGGACGACGGCGTGTTCCGCGCCCGCTGGCGCGGCGAGGAGGTGTGCGCGCTGCCGGTCGCGGCGCTGACCGAAGCGGCGCCGGTGTACCGCCGTCCGGCCGAGGAGCCGGCGCGTCTCGAAGAGCTGCAGCGCCTGGATCCGGCGGAGATCCCGGAGCCCGCGGACCACGGCCAGGCGCTGGTGCGGCTCCTCGAGAGCCCGAACCTGTGCGCGCGCGAATGGGTGTATCGCCAGTACGATCACCTGGTCGGCGGCAACACGGTCGTCCGTCCCGGGGCCGACGCGGCGGTCGTGCGCCTCGAGGGGACCCGGCGCGCACTCGCGCTCACCGTCGACTGCAACAGCCGCTACTGCCGCCTCGACCCCTACCTCGGCGCCGTGCTGGCGGTGGTGGAGGCCGCGCGCAACCTGGTCGCCGTCGGCGCGCGCCCACTCGCGGTCAGCGACTGCCTCAACTACGGGAACCCCGAGAAGCCCGACGTCATGTGGGAGTTCCAGCAGGGCGTGCAGGGCATCCGCGATGCGTGCGTCGCGCTCGACACGCCGGTGGTGAGCGGCAACGTGAGCTTCTACAACGAGACCGAGGGGCGCAACATCCCGCCCACGCCCACCATCGCGATGGTGGGGCTGCTCGACGACGTCGAGGCGCACCTCACGCCGTGGTGGAAGGCCGAGGGCGACGTGATCGTGCTCCTCGGCCGCACGCGCGAGGAGCTCGGCGCGAGCGAGTACCTGGCGGTGCTCCACGGCCTGGTGCGGGGCGCGCCCCCGTGGATCGACCTCGAGGCCGAGAGGCGGCTCCACCGTCTCTGCCTCGCGGCCGCCGAGGAGCGGCTGCCGCGCTCTCTGCACGACGTGGCCGAGGGCGGGCTCGCGGTCGCCCTCGCCGAGTGCTCGTTCGGTGGGCCCGGGCTCGGGGTGCGCGTCGACCTGGAGCAGGGCATGCGGACCGACGCGCTCCTCTTCGGGGAGAGCCAGTCGCGCATGCTGCTCTCGCTCCCACGGCGCCACCTGGGCCGGCTCCGCGACCTCGCCCGGCGCGAGGACGTGCCGCTCACCATCCTGGGCGAGGTGCGCGGGCGGAGCCTGGTGATCGGGGACGTGATCGACCTGCCGCTCGAGGCGACGCGCGAGCGCTGGCGGCGCGCGCTCGAGCGGCGGCTGGGCGGCTAGCGGTATACTTGGCGGGCGGCGTCCGCTAGAGTGCGTGGACCGGAGCGATGTTCGACAAGTTCCACGAGGAGTGCGGTGTCGTCGGCGTCTACGGCCATCCGGAGGCGGCCACCCTCGCGTACCTGGGCCTCTACGCCCTGCAGCACCGGGGCCAGGAGTCGGCGGGTATCGTGGCCTCGAACGGGGAGGCCCTCATCAGCCACCGCGGCATGGGCCACGTGGCGGAGATCTTCGACCAGGAGATCCTGGGGCGCCTCGGGGGCCGGCTCGCCATCGGCCACAACCGCTACTCGACCAGCGGCTCGACCGTGCTCAAGAACTGCCAGCCGTTCGTGGTCGAGTGGGCGCAGGGCGCGCTCGCCATCGCGCACAACGGCAACCTCGTGAACGCCGACGAGCTGCGCAGCCGGCTCGAGGCGCGCGGTTCTATCTTCCAGTCGACGGTCGACAGCGAGGTCATCATCCACCTGATCGCCGCCTCGTCGGAAGCCACGCTCACCGGGCGCATCATCGACGCGCTCAGCCAGGTGAAGGGCGCCTACTCGCTCGTGTTCCTGACCAAGAACCGGATCATCGCGGCGCGCGACCCGCGCGGCTTCCGCCCCCTCGTCCTCGGGCGGGTCGGCGATGCGCTGGTCGTCGCCTCCGAGACCTGCGCCCTCGATCTGGTCGACGCGCGCTACGAGCGCGAAATCGAGCCGGGCGAGATCGTCACCGTGAGCGAGCGCGGCCTCGACTCCGTGCACCCGTTCCCTCGGCAGGAGACGCACGCCTGCGTCTTCGAGTACATCTACTTCGCACGCCCCGACAGCCGGGTCTTCGGGCGCAACGTGTACGAGGTGCGCAAGACGCTCGGCCGCGAGCTCGCGCGCGAGAGCCCGGTCCCGGCCGACATCGTGATCGCCGTCCCCGACTCGGGCGTGCCGGCCGCGATCGGCTACGCCGAGGAGGCGCGGCTGCCCTACGAGATGGGCCTCATCCGCAACCACTACGTCGGGCGGACGTTCATCGAGCCCTCCAGCTCGATCCGGCACTTCGGCGTCAAGGTCAAGCTCAACGCGCTGCGCGAGGTGCTGGCGGGCCGGCGCGTGGTGGTGGTCGACGACTCGATCGTGCGCGGGACGACCAGCCAGAAGCTCGTCGCCATGATCCGGCAGGCGGGGGCCCGCGAGGTCCACGTGCGCATCAGCTCGCCGCCGACGACGCACCCCTGCTTCTACGGCATCGACACGCCGACGCGCGCGGAGCTGATCGCCTCGTCGCACTCGGTGGCGGAGATCCGCGCGTACCTCGGCGCCGACTCGCTGGCGTACCTGAGCGTTGCCGGCATGTACGCCTTCGCCGGCCAGCGGGCGAACTTCTGCGACGCCTGCTTCACCGGCAACTACCCGATCCCGCCGGGCGAGGAGGTGCCGGTGCGGCAGCTCCACCTCTTCGAGGCCTGCGACCGGTAGGGTGCCCCGGGCGCCGGGGGAGCAAGCCTTGTCCTGGTCGCGCTTCCACTTCTTCCCGCTCGCGCTGCCGTTCGTCCTGGCGCTCTTCCTGCTCGTCGTCTTCCTCGTCGCCTTCATCGAGGTCGGTATCCTCGGCTACGCCTACGAGAAGGTGGGGGTGGACCGGCGCTGGGTGTTCACCCTGCTCATGCTCTCGCTCGCCGGGAGCGGCGTGAACATCCCCGTGGCCGAGCTGCCCGCCGAGCGCGTGCTCTCGGGCGACGAGATCGTCTTCTTCGGTATGCGCTACGTGATCCCGGTGGTCGAGAACTGGCCGCGCACGGTGATCGCCGTCAACGTGGGCGGGGCCGTGATCCCGACGCTGCTCTCGCTCTACCTCGTCGTGAAGAATGGGCTCTGGGTCCCGAGCCTGGCGGGCATCGGCGTGGTGGCGGCCGTCGTCCACGCCATCGCCCAGCCGGTCCGGGGCGTGGGCATCGCGGTGCCGACCTTCGTCCCGCCGCTGGTGGCGGCCACAGCCGCCCTCGCGATGTCGCGGGGCTCCGCCCCCGCGCTGGCCTACGTGGCCGGCAGCCTGGGGACGTTGATCGGTGCCGACCTGTTGAACCTCGGCCGCATCCGGGGGCTGGGCGCGCCGATCGCGTCGATCGGCGGCGCGGGGACCTTCGACGGTATCTTCATGAGCGGGATCCTCGCCGTCCTGCTCGCCTGACCGGCGGCGGCGCGGCCGGCGGAGACGGGACCGCGGCGTCGCTACCGTCCGCCGCCGCCGTCCGCCGCTCAGGCGAAGGCGCGCCGGGACGGGGCCAGCACCTCGACGCCCGCGCCGTCCTGCCGCCGCACCACCGTGTCGTGCGCCCAGGCCGGGTCCGGGCGCGGGTGATCGATCGTGTAGTGGAGTCCGCGGCTCTCGCGGCGGCTGCTGGCCGAGACGATGATCAGCTCCGCCACGGTCGCGATGTTGCGCAGCTCGATCAGGTCGCTGGTCACGACGACGTCGCGGTAGTACTCGCGGATCTCCTCCTGCAGGAGCGCGATGCGCGTGCGGGCGCGGGCGAGGCGCCGGTCGCTGCGCACGATGCCGACGTAGTTCCACATGAAGCGGCGGATCTCATCCCAGTTCTGCGTGACCACGACCGACTCGTCGCTGTCGGTGGCGCGGCCCGCGTCCCAGGGGCGGATGTCCGGCCAGCGCCGGCGATCGTCGCGCAGGCGTGCGCAGGCGTGGGTCGCGGCGCGGTGCGCGAACGCCAGCGCCTCGAGGAGCGAGTTCGATGCCAGGCGGTTGGCGCCGTGCAGGCCCGTGCACGCCACCTCGCCGCAGGCGTAGAGGCGGTCGAGGGCGGTCGCGCCGTCGAGGTCCGCGACCACGCCGCCGCAGACGTAGTGCGCCGCGGGCACGACCGGGATCGGCTGCCGCGTCATGTCGATCCCGAAGCGGCGGCAGGTCTCGTACACGGTCGGGAAGCGGCCGCGCACGAAGTCCGGGTCGCGGTGCGAGATGTCGAGGTACACGCACTCGAAGCCGTGGACCTTCATCTCGTTGTCGATGGCGCGCGCGACGATGTCGCGCGGCGCGAGCTCGGCGCGCGGATCGTAGCGCTTCATGAACGTCTCGCCGTCGGGCCGGCGCAGGATCGCCCCTTCGCCGCGCAGCGCCTCGGTCACCAGGAAGGACTTCGCTTCGGGGTGGTAGAGGCAGGTCGGGTGGAACTGGAAGAACTCCATGTTGGCGATCGGCGCGCCCGCCCGGTAGGCCATGGCGACGCCGTCGCCGCTCGCGACGTCCGGGTTGGAGGTGTAGAGGTAGACCTTGCCCGCGCCGCCGGTGCAGAGGAACGTCGCGCGCGCAGGGAAGCGGTGCACCCCGCGCCCCTCGCGGTCGAGGACGTAGGCGCCCCAGCAGACGGGGCGCTCGCCGCGCTCGAGGAGGAGATCGACGGCGAGGTGGTTCTCGCGGATGCTGATGTTCGGCGTGGCGCGCACCGCCTCGCCGAGGGCCCGGATCACCTCGCGCCCGGTCGCGTCGGTGGCGTGCAGGATGCGCCGCTTCGAGTGACCGCCCTCGCGTCCGAGGTCGTACTCGTGGTCGTCGGGGTCGCCGCGCAGGTCGAAGTTGGTACCGAGGGCGATCAGGTCGCGCACCCGGTCCGGACCCTCGCGCACCACCACCTCGACCGCGTCCCGGTGGCAGAGCCCGTCGCCGGCGGCGAGCGTGTCGGCGATGTGCGACTCGAAGCTGTCCTCCGGGCTCCAGACCGAGGCGATGCCGCCTTGTGCGTAGCGGCTGTTGCTCTCCGGGAGCCGGTCCTTGGTGACCAGCACGACGCTCCCGGCGCGCGCGCACTCGAGCGCGCAGGTGAGGCCGGCGATGCCGCTGCCGAGCACCAGGAAGTCGCTCTCGACCGGCACGGCAGCCCAGCTTCCCGTGCCCGTCCGGCCGGGTCAAGCGCCTGACGCCCGCCCGGCGCCCAATGATTGACCCCGCCGGGGCCGTCCCGTATCGTGAATTTCGCTATGCAGGTGGCGGTCTGGGGGGCGGTGAGCGCGGCCGCGCTCGGTTTCGTCGTGCCGGCGAGCGCCGACATCTATCGCTACCGCGACCGCTCGGGCACGCTCGTCTTCACCAACGCGCCCGCGACGCCGGCCGCGCGCCTCATGCGCGAGCTGCCGCCGGCGCCTCGCATGCTGGTGCCGCTGACGCGCGAAGCGTTCCTGGCCGAGCTGGCCAAGCCCGTCCCGCCGCCGATCCCGACCTCCTACGACCGCCTGATCCGCGAGATTGCCGAGCGCAACAATGTCGAGTATGCGCTGGTGAAGGCCGTGATCAAGGCGGAGTCGGACTTCGACCGGCTAGCGGTCTCACGCAAGGGTGCGCTCGGGCTGATGCAGCTCATGCCGGAGACGGCCGCGCAGCATCAGGTGCGCGACGTCTTCCTGCCCCGCGACAACATCGAGGGCGGGTGCCGCCACCTGCGCATGCTGCTCGACCGGTACGGGGGCAACCTGCCCCTCGCGGTCGCGGCCTACAACGCCGGTACCCGGACCGTCGAGGATGCGGGCGGCGTCCCGCCCATCCCCGAGACGCGGGAGTACCTGGCGCGCGTGCTCCGCTACCGGCTGGCGTACCTGCGGGAACGAGCGGGTGTCCTCGCCCGCCGCTGACGCCGTGGGGCGCGGCACGCGCGCGGCCGCGCTGCCGAACCTGCTCACGCTGGTGCGCGTCGGGCTCGTCCCGGTGCTGGTGGTGGCGCTCCTCTGGTCGACGCCCGCCGCCCGCGCGCTGGCGGCGCTCGCCTTCCTCGTCGCGTGCATCACCGACTTCCTGGACGGCTGGCTCGCGCGCCGCCACGGCATGACGACGGCGCTCGGGCAGCTCCTCGACCCGCTCGCCGACAAGCTCATCGTCGCGGCTGCCCTCATCATGCTCGCCGCCGTCCCGCCCGAGCCGCGCGTGCCCGCCTGGATGGTGGTGGTGATCGTGCTGCGCGAGCTCGCCGTCACGGGCCTCCGCGGCATCGCCTCGAGCGGCGGCGTCACGCTCGCCGCGCAGGAGCTCGGCAAATACAAGATGATCCTCCAGGTGTTCGCGCTCGAGGCGCTCCTCCTCCACTACCGCTATCCGATCCCGGGCACTGGCCTCGAGATCGACTTCCACGCCGGCGGCATGCTGTTCCTGTGGATGGCGCTCGCGCTTGCGGTGTGGTCGGGCGTCGACTACTACGTCCGCATCCTGCGCCAGCTCCGGCTCGACTGAGCGCGTGTGGTTGACTGCGGTGATGCCGGAAGGCGTTGCCCCGGGCGCATTGGAAGCCTCGCCGGCAATCTGCGTCAAACTCGCAGGCGGTGCGGTCCCAGCAGCGCGGTGGCGTCTCTCGTTGTTTGCGCTACTCCTCTGCGCCCTCCTGGCCTCTGGTCTGGCGTGGGCGCGCAACGAACGGCAGCACCCGAACGGCGCGCCCTTCAAACACAAACTCGCGAACGCCAGGAGAAAGCTCCAACACGTCATCGTGATCATGCAGGAGAATCGCTCCTTCGACAGCTACTTCGGCACCTACCCCCATGCCGACGGCATCCGCATGCGCCACGGTGTGCCCACGGTCTGTGTGCCCGATCCCGGGAGTGGGCAATGCGTCAGGCCTTTCCACGATCCCAACGACGTGAACCTCGGGGGCCCTCATGGGGCGGCGGACGCGGTCGCGGACCACGATGGCGGTATGATGGACGGCTTCATCGCCCAGGCCGAGAAGTCAATGCCGAATTTGCCGCCGGACATGATGGGCTACCACGCCGCGGGCGAGA
>VBKJ01000112.1 GCA_005879795.1 Deltaproteobacteria bacterium | reverse complement strand
CGAGCGATGGCCAGCCCGAGGCCCGCCCCACCGAGATCACGCGATCGCGCCTTGTCGATTCGGTAGAAGCGATCGAACACGCGGTCGCGATGTTCCGGTGGTATGCCAGACCCGGTGTCGGCGACCTCGATGGTGGGCCCGGGCGCTCCGTCCCGTACGACGATCCGGACGCTGCCGCCGGGCGGCGTGTACTTGACGGCGTTGTCCACCAGATTGATCAGCGCCTGCCGGATCACGACGCGATCCACCCATGCCGGAACGGGCCCCGACGCTTCGACCGCGAACGACTGCCGCTTTTCCTCGGCCAGCACACCGAGGTGCGCCGCCACGTCACGGGCCAGCTCGGCGAGATCGACCCCCTCGCGCTTGAGCAACACGTTGCCCCCGCCGGCGCGAGAGAGCGTGAGAAGCCCTTCCACCAGCCGTCCGAGCCGGTCCGTCTCCTCGAGCATGCTGCCGATGATCTCGCGATACGCCGCTGCACCGCGATGCTCCCGCAGGCCGACCTCGCCGACACTCCGCATCGCCGTGAGCGGCGTCCGCAGCTCGTGCGAGGCATCCGCCGTGAAGCGGCGCAGCTGATCAAAAGACCGCTCGAGCCGGGCGAACGCATCGTTGAACACAGCGGCCAGCTGCCCTAGCTCGTCCTCCGGATTCTCCACCGGAAGCCGCTCCCCGAGTCGCTCGGCCGTGATCGTCCGTGCGCGGTCGGCCATGCGGCTCACGGGGGCGAGCGCCCGTCGCGCGAGGAAGTAGCCGCCCATCCCCGCGATCGCGACCGCGAGGGGAAGCCCCGCACCCATGATCATGAGGAGCTCGCGCAACTCCCGACGGAGTGGCTCTTCCGAGCGAGCCACCTGAATCACAACGGGCAGGCCGTCGACGGTGTACGGCCCGCTCAGACGCCTGACGGGGAGCTCGGCCGGGACCCCGGACGGCCTCGCATACAGCAGCGTACCATCGGGGCTCCGGACCTCGAGCCAGCGGCCGGCGACCGCATCGTCGCCATCGTCCTCCGGCTCGGCTCTCCAGCTGATCCCGCCAGCGGGCGTCCGCTCGAGCATCTGCTCCGCAACCTCGTGGTCGTCACGGAGTCCGCCATCCAGGTCTTCGGAGAGGCTGTGCCGCAGGAAGGCAAACACGCCACCCGCGTACAGGGCCAGCACCGCGCTCAGGACCGCAGCGTACCAGAGCGTGAGGCGGACGCGGATGCTCCGATGGCGCCACCAGCTCTTCATGGCTCGCCCTCGCGCAGGACGAACCCGACGCCGCGCACCGTGTGGATGAGCTTCGTCGGTACGTCCTGATCGACCTTCTTCCGCAGACGGGCGATGTGCACATCGATCACGTTGTCGAGGGGCGTGGCCCGGGAAGGCTCCTTCCAGACATCGCGGGCGAGCATCTCCCGCGATACGAGCTGCTGATGATGACGCAGCAGGTACTCCAGGAGCTCGAACTCGCGGGACGTGAGGTCGATCGACCTGCTTCCCCTCGTCACCCGTCGGCTGATCAGATCCATCTCGAGGTCGGCCGCCTTCAAGCGCAAGATTTGATCGGGCCGACCGCGGCGCACGAGGGCACGGATGCGGGCCAGAAGTTCCGGAAAGGCAAACGGCTTCACGAGGTAGTCGTCCGCACCGCTGTCGAGCCCGAGCACCCGGTCCTCGACCGCATCCCTGGCCGTCAGGATGAGAACCGGCGTGCCGAGGCCGCGTCTCCGCAGGGTCGACAGGATCTCGATGCCGTCGCGGCCGGGAAGCATCAGGTCGAGCACGATCAGATCGAATGTCTCGGCGTTCACACGAAAGAAGCCGTCCTCGCCCGTTGCCGAGACGACGACCTCGTAGTGTTCCGCCTCGAGGCCTTCCTGCAGAGCCCCTGCTACCTTGGCTTCGTCTTCGACGACGAGGATGCGCACGGGAAGCTCACCATCAGATACTACGCCGAGAGAACCATCGGGCCACTCGGACTTTCCTGAACTCTTCCTGAAATTTTCGTCAGGATCGGCGCATGCTCGTCCGTGTTCAGGCTCTACCCCGGTACCCCGTCCTCGGGCGCGGCGCTCCTCGTCGACGGTCCCTGGGTCCGGGGCCGGGCTCGGGAGGGTACGTGGAGCGTCAGGCCCCGCCAGCCTTGCGCTCAGTGCCCCATGACGCCCTTCAATCCCAGCCCAGTCAGGCCGGCGGCGAGGATGACGAGCGGCTCGGGGATCTTCTTCACGTAGGTGAGGATGGCGAGCGTCGCCAAACCGATGGCCACGGTGGGGACATCGACGAGCGAGCGCCGACCGAGCACGAAGGCCGCGCCCGCGATCGCCCCGGTCGCGGCGGCCGTCACGCCATCGACGAACGCCTTCACCCGCGGGTCGTTCACCGAGCGGCGGAAGTAGGCGGCGGGGATGACGACGAAGAGATAGCACGGCAGGAAGACGCCGAGCGCGGCAAGCGCGGCCCCGACGGGCCCCGCGACCAGATAGCCGATGAAGGCGACCGTGATGACGACCGGGCCGGGCGTGATCATCGCGACGGCCACGGCGTCGAGGAATTGCCGCTCCGTGAGCCAGTGGAAGTCGCCGACGACGCCGCCGTAGAGGAACGGCACGATGGCGAGCCCGCTCCCGAAGACGAACGCGCCGGCTTCGGCGAAGTAGGTGAACACCCGGAGCAGGAGGCCGGGAGCCGCCACCCCATGAAGCCCGGTCACCAACCAGAGCGGCGCGAGGCCGAGCGCCGCCCGCGGCCGCGGAAGTCGGCCCATCATCCTGACCGTGAGCGCCGCGACGCCGCACAAGAGGAAGACCCAGACGAGTTCCGACTCCGTCGAGGCCGTGACGAGAGCACTCACGGCGAAGAGCACCCAGAGGAGCCGATCTCGCGCGAGCGTCATCCGAACCAGCTTGTAGGCGCTGCGGGCAATGATCGCGATGACGGCGGCGCCGATCCCGTAGAACGCCCCCCGCATCCAGGCGAGGCCTCCGTAGCGCAGATAGAGCGCCGAGAGCGCGAGCACCATTACGAACGAGGGGAGCACGAACGCGACGCCCACCAGGGTCGCCCCAGTCACGCCCCCGCGGACCCACCCGAGGTAGATCGCGAGCTGCGCCGCGAGCGGCCCCGGTGCGAGCTGGGCGAGCGCGAGACCCTCGACGTAATCCTGCCTGGAGATCCAGCGTCGCTGCTCGACGAGATCACGCTGCATGTAGCCGACCAGCGCGATCGGTCCGCCGAAGCCGGTCGTGCCCAGGCGGAGGAAGTAGAGAAGCAGCTCGGTCAGCGTGCAGGGAACGAGCTCCGCGGCGGCGGCCTCATCGATCTCGGCCTCGACAGTAGCCGACGCCATAGTCAGCAGCCGTAGGCGACTGGAAGGCCGTCTGCGGTAAATGGTCCTCGCATGTCTCTCACCCTCGCTTTCGGCTGAAGTACTCGTAGAGGTCGTCGAACACGGCGGACCCACGCTCGAGCCGGGACTCGTCATCCCGGTGGCCCATGGCGATGCCCGCGATCAGCCGGTCGATGCCGGGCGCCTCGGGGCGACCGAACTTCCCGTCTTTCAGATCGATGTCGTGGACGACCTCGGCGATGGGACGCATTGCCGGATCGTCTATCGCGAGCCGGGCGAGCAGGACCTCGAAGGTGCAGAGATCGCCCTCGTGCGTGAACTCGGCCTCGAACATGTCGAAGCGGAGCTCGCTGCCCTCGGGACGGTATCCCTTGCCGGACACGAATTTGAACCGCGCGTCCGGGTCGACAACGCGCCGGATCAGCCAGGCGCTCGCCATCCGATCGATGTGGATGCCCTTCCGAGTGACCCACGTGCGGCCACGAAGGTCTTCGATCCGATCTGCGGCGATGGAGGTTCCTCCGTCTCCTCGACTACGCACCCGCGCCTCGAGACCGGCGAGCAGGCCCTCGGCTGCCTCCCGACCCGGCGCGCCGAAGAAGTCAATGGCGATCACGTCGGCGAGTCGCCGGCTCAACCGGGCGACATCTGCCTCGACGTGAGTGCGCTGGTCTCCAGCAATCTCAGGACGGCGCGGGAGGGCTTCACCAACTCTGCGAACTTCCTCCGCGATCTGCCGGTAGTCCGCCTCGCGGGCAGCGTTGAAGAGCGCCTCCACCCGGTCGTCCTCCAGGCCTTCGACGAAGCGCGCTTCGCAGATCGAGGCATCGCCGCCGCCCTTGACGATCTCGCGCAGGAGCCACTCGAAGTCCTCCTGCGTCTCGTCGGTCTTCGGCACGACGTACACGGAGTTCTTGATCGCCACCGCACCCACCGCTTGCAGCCGTCTCCAGATCTTCACCCGAAAGTACGCGGGCTTGGGCGGAATCTGGTGGATCAGGAGCAGCCACCTGGGATCGCGGCTGGGCTCGGTCACAATCAGTTGTAGCTCAACTACATAACAGATGTATCTCCCGCAAGCCCCGGCCGCGGCCTTCCATTGGGACACCGTCCTTCGACCGTTTCACAGTGCCCCAGCTACCGGCTGCCGTGACCGTGCCGGTGGTGAAGATCGGCAACGTGCGGGTGGGCGTGCTCGGTCGGAGCGTGGTCGTGCCAGTGCGTGTGCCGAGCCGAAGCAGGCAGGTCGGGATGGGCGTGCGCGTGGTGGCCATCGTCGTGGCGGTGGCTGTGCACGTGGCTGAGCGGCCCGTGGGCGTGCGCATGGGAGTGGCGGTCAAACGTCAGGAGGACGACGCCGGCGACGAAGATCCCGCCAGCGAGGAGCTGCATCGACTCGACGGGCTCGCGGAGCGCGACCCACGAGACGACCGCGCCGAAGAAGGGCGCCGCCGCGAAGACCGACTGCGCGCGAATCGTCCCCGCCTGGTGCGCGGCGGAGATGTAGAGTGCGATGCTCGCCCCGTAGGAGAGCGCGCCGACGCCGAGGGCCGCTGCGATGGCCGGCAGCGGCGCCCGCAGCGGTTCGAGCACGGCGCCCATCACCAGGTTGGTCATGCCCGCGATGGCGGTCTTCCAGAGAGTCGTCTCGCTCGGGCTCATGCCGTCAATGAGTGCGGTGAAGTTGTTGTCGAACCCCCAGCAGATGCACGCGGCGCCGACGAGCATGGCGGAGACGACACCGGGCCAGCCGCTCCCCGAGGGAAGGACGGTGCCAGCGACGATGACGCCGCCAACCCCGAGCCACCCCGGCGCGCCCAGCGCCTCGCCGAACAGCAGGACCCCGATGACGGCGGTGGCGGCAACCTCGAAATTGAGGAGCAGGGAGACGGACCCGGCGGGCGCCACGCGGAGCCCGAACAGGAGCAGGACGGGCGCGACGACACCCCCGAGGATGACAGCGCCCCCGAGCCTGGTGCGGGTGATGCCGTCGAGAGGTGGGCGCCGCTCTCGACGCCAGAGGACCCGTGGCGCGATGCCGACCGCCCCGCCGAGGTAGAGGAGCCCGGCGAGCTGGAAGGCAGTCAGGTCCGCCAGGAGCATCTTCGCGGCCGGCGTCGCGGCCCCGAAGAGGACGGCCGACGCGAGAGCCAACGGAAACCCGGACACCTGGCGCTGCCTTGTACCACGAGGCGAGCCCGGTAGCCCCAGGCCCGTCCTCCAGCCCCGTGGCGAGACAGTCACGCGGGGGCGGACGAGAAGGGGCGGCCTCCTGCTAGCGCGCCTTCCAGGCGGGCGGGCGCTTCGCGACGAAGGCGCGCGGCCCCTCGGCGTGGTCCTCGCTCTGCTCGACCACCTCGAGGTAGCCGGCGGCGATCTCCTCGGCCTGCGGAATGGGGAGGCCGAGCCCCTGGAGGATGCCCATCTTCGTCCCCCACACCGCGAGCGGCGCGTTGCTGACCACCATCGCCGCCAGCTCGCGGGCGCGCTCCATGAGACGCGCGTGCGGCACCACCTCGGTGACGAGCCCCACCTCGTAGGCGCGCTGGGCGCTCATCCGCTCGCGGCTCCCGAGGAGCGCCATGCGGAGGCAGACCGCGACCGGCACGCGGCGCGCCATGTTCACCATCTCGTGCGAGGAGACGTAGCCGAGCGAGACGTGCGGATCGACGAAGGTGGCCCCGTCCGAGGCGATCGGGATGTCCGCCTCGGTCACCAGATCGAGCGCGAAGCCGGCCACCACGCCGTTCACCGCCGCGATCACCGGCTTGTGCACGAGCTGCCGGCGCGGCGTGGGCAGCTCGCGGATGCCCTCGATCATGGCGAGCTCGCGCCAGCGGTCGGGCCGGGTGAAGCCGCCGCCGGCGAGCGACTCGACGTCGGCGCCGCTCGAGAAGGCCTCGCCCGCACCGGTCACGATCGCGGCCCAGATGTCCGGCTCTGCCTTGACGCGCTGCCAGCAGGCGCGCAGCTCGTCCTTCATCTGCTGGTTCATCGCGTTCTTCCGCTCGGGGCGATCGAGCGTGATGGTGGCGACCCGGTCGGCGACCTCGAAGCGCACGGTGTCCATGCGGCGTCCGCTAACACGAAGGCGGGCGGCAAAGCCACCCGCCTCTCCTCGTTCCCCCGCGCCGTTCCCGTGCGCGCTCGGCGTGCGTTGCTCGGCTACGCGGGCCGGGGCGCTCCGCCACCCCGGCGGCCTCGGCGCCGGCGCCGCTTGGGGGCGCCCTCGGCCCGAGGCGGCGGCTGCGGCCGCCCGTGGGGCCGGCGGTGCTCGCCGCGCTCGCGCGGGGGGTGGTGCAGCGGGTGCGCGAGCATCGCGTCCTCGGGGATCTCCCAGGGCAGCTTGAAGCCGATGAACTGCTCGATCGCCTCCAGGCCGTCGACGTACTCCTCGCAGGCGAGGCTCACCGCGCGGCCCGAGGCGCCCGCGCGCGCCGTGCGCCCGACGCGGTGCACGTAGTCCTCGGCGTCGAACGGGAGGTCGTAGTTGAAGACGTGCGTCACGCCCTCGATGTGGAGGCCGCGCGAGGCCACGTCGGTCGCGACCAGGATGGGGAGCCGCCCTTCCCTGAAGTCGGACAGGATGGCGAGCCGCCGGCGCTGGTCGACGTCGCCGGTGATCGCCGCGGCGGCGAAGCCGTTCGCCTCGAGGTAGCGCACGAGACGCTCGGCGGCGCGTCGCATGTTGACGAAGACGAGCACGCGCATGTCGACGGGCTCGCGCCGCAAGAGGCCGACCAGGAGCGGGAGCTTCTCGTGCTTGGCGACGTGGTAGACGAGGTGCTCGACCTTCTCCGCCGTCACCTGCTCGGGCGTGACCGAGACCCGCACGGCGTCGTTCATGAACACGTAGGCGAGCTCCATCACGTCGTAGCTGAGCGTCGCCGAGAAGAGCATCGACTGGCGGCGGTCGTAGGGCGGGAGCTGGCGCAGGAGGTAGCGCAGGTCCTTGATGAAGCCCATGTCGAACATGCGGTCGGCCTCGTCGATGACCAGGATCTCCACGCTGCGGAGGTCGAAGACGCGCTGCTTGTAGTAGTCGATCAGCCGCCCGGGCGTGCCGATCAGGACGTCGACGCCGGCGCGCAGCTCGCTCCGCTGCTTGTGGTAGTCGATGCCCCCGTACACCGCCTGGATGCCGAACGGGGTGGCCTGGCCGAGGAGCCGCGCGTCGTTCGCGATCTGCACCACCAGCTCGCGCGTCGGCGCGATGACGAGCGCGCGCGGCGCGGCGGGCCGCCCCGGGCGCTCGCGCGCCAGGAGGCGCGTGAAGATGGTGATCAGGAAGGCGGCGGTCTTGCCCGTGCCGGTCTGCGCCTGCCCGGCGACGTCCCGCCCCGCCAGCGCGAGCGGCAGGACCTTCTCCTGGATCGGCGTGCAGTGGGTGAAGCCGGCGGCGCGGATGCCGGCCGCGACCGGCTCGGGCAGGTCGAAGGTTGCGAAGCTCCGCCCCCTCCGCGGCGCGCTCGGCTCCGCAGCCGCGGGCGGCGGCGACTCTGGAATCATTCCTGTGTGACATGCCGGCGGCGGGCGAAAGTCAAGCGGCGACAGCCGCCGCCCGCCGGGATGCCCGGGTGACATCGAGCGGCCCCCGGCTTGACCCTCGGGCGCGGAGCTGGGACAAAGATCGGCGCATGAGCTGGCGGCCGGAGGCGCCCAGGATCATGCTCGGCTTCGTGGTGCGGCAGTGCGCCGTCGCGCTCGGACACGCGCCGACGCCCGAGGAGCTGGCGTGCTGGGCGAACGAGCAGCGCGACGCGCGCGGCCGCTACCGCATCTTCGGGCGCGCGATCAGCGCGGACGAGGCAGGCGTCATCCTGCGCCATCCCGGACGCCTCGTCACCGTACGGCCGGGCCCGCGCTGGGCCTTCGGCCTGGTCGTGAACCGTTAGGACCCGTCCGGGTGGACTCCTAGGAGGCATGGCCGGGCGGAGCGAGGTCCGGCTGCCGGTCCTGACCGGCCGTGCCTGGGCCTTTGCCGACGACCTCGCGGCGGCCGACATCCTGCCGGCGCGCTTCACGCGCCTGCCGGCGGGCGAGGCGGCACGGCGCCTGTTCGCCGACCTCGACGCCTCGCTGGCCGCGCAGCTCCGCGCGGGCGACGTCCTGGTCGCCGGCCAGCACCTGGGCGGCGGGACAGGCGGCAGCGAGGCGGCGCGCGCGCTCGCCGCGGCGGGCGTGATCGCCGTGGTCGCCGGCAGCTTCGCGCCCGGCTTCGCCGAGGCCGTGCTCGCCGCCGGGCTCCCGCCGCTCGAGGTCGATGCGCCCGCGATTTTCCACACCGGCCAGCGCCTGCGCCTTAACCTCGAGGCCGGCACGATCGCGAACCTCTCGAGCGGCGACCGGCTCCCGGTCAGGAACCTGAGCGAGGACCTGTTGGAGCGGCTGCGCGCGCGGCTGGCGGGCGGGAGCCCGCCCGAGTGACCGACGAATGCGAAGCGAACGAGCCGGGGCGCGCGAGCACGCCGCTCGCAGCCACCGGAGTTTTCGCTGCAGCCGGAGCGTCATTCGGACGTGCTCCGGGCGGGCTCTCCGCCGTCACCTCGACCGTGAGGGGCGCGTCGAGCTGGGCGAGGAGGCGCTGCTCGTCGCCGCGCCGGTAGCCGGGCAGCGCGTAGATGCGGAGCGCGAACTCGTAGCGGCCGCCGGGGAGCTTCTCGATGCCGCGCCCGCGGTAGCCAACGAGCGGCACGGTCCCCGGCGCGTCCTCCGGCGGGTTCGGCCGGCTCGCGTCGTCGCGGTAGACGAGCGAGAGCGTGATCCCGCGCCGCAGGTTCTCGCTCATGCGCGTGACGAAGAGGAGCGCCTCGCGCTCGTGCGCGAGCACGAACCACTCGCCGCTCGAGGCGAAGGCGCGCTCCTTCCCGTCCATGTGTCCGTCCACCGCGAAGCCCTCGGGCGGCGTCCCGGGGGCGAAGTAGCGCCAACCGCGGAGGTCGCGCCCGTCGACGCCGCCGTAGGCGGTGATGTCGCGGAAAAGAATGCCGGGCGAGAAGGGGAGCTTGAGCGTGCCCGGCCCGTAGACGTGCTCGGGGTAGAAGTAGGTGTGCGCGAGGCCGGCCGTCAGGTGGATGCCGAGCCCGAGCACGACCTGGTGACGCGAGCGGCGGACGACCCGCACCGGCCCCGCCTTCCAGGCGATCAGCTCGTGGTGCCCGTGTTGCTCGTCGAGCGCCCAGTGCGCGAGGTCGGCGCGCAGCGTCGCCTCGGCGCGAAGGCGCAGCCCATCGATCAGGTTCGGCCCGGGCGAAGGGCCGGCGGCGAGGACGAAGTAGGTGGGCAGCGCGTTCACCAGTCCGACGCGATAGCGCGCCGACCTGACCAGGTCGCCCTCGGGCGCGTAGGCGACGTAGCGACGCTCGGTGGCGGGCGGGCGCTCGGCGGAGACCAGGTAGACGAAGCCGTGCGTGTGCTCGGCGGGGTCCTCGATGCGGAGCTCGCGCCACGCGGCGCCGGCGCCCGCCTCGTCGAGGGCGCGGGCGAGCTCCGCCGCGCTCGCGTGCTCGCCCGCGTCGCAGGCCGCGAAGACGAGCAGGTCGTCGGCATCGAGTACGCCGGGCTTGTCGTCGGCGGTGGGCTCCGGCCCGCCGGGGAGCGCGAGCTTCCGCCCCCGGCGCTCGTCCACCTGGAAAGGGATCGGCACCGGCCGTCCCGCGCGGAAGGCGAGGAGGCCCAGGCGCGCGAGCGGCGTGCCGCCCAGGTGGTGGAGCTGGGCCCCGAGCACCTCGAGCGCATCGTGGGTGCGCGTGATCGGGCCGCAGGGGCCGAGCGGCACGGGGGCGTCCGCCGCCACCGCGAGGCCGCCGAGCGTGAGCAGGAGGACGGGCGCGCCCGCGCCGCGCATCAGCCCCGCAGCACCGCCGTGAGGGTCGGCGCGATGAGCGCGCGCCGCCACGCCGCCTCGACCTCGGCGGGCCTGAGGCGCGCGATCATGCGCTCGGTCGCGGCGAGCGAGGGCTGGTCGCAGGCCGCGCGGCCGGCGTGCGCGAGCGCGCGTTCGAGGCGCGAGTCGGCGAGGCGTGCGAAGCGGTAGCGTACCTTCTTGCGCGCGCGGCGGAGCTCGGCCGGCGAGAAGCCGGCGGCGGCCTCGCGGCAGGTGCGGTCGATGGTCTCGCGCAGGCGCCGCTCCTCGTCGCGCGCCGCACTCGCGGAGAGGACCGCGACCGCCCAGTCGCGCCCGTGCTCGACGCCGGCGCTCAGATCGTAGCCGAGCCCGAGGCGCTCGCGGATCTCCTGAAAGAGGCGCGCATCGGGGTCGGCGCCCACGATCTCGACCGCCAGCGAGAGCGCGAGCACCTCGCGCGGGGTGGGCGGCGCGGCGATGAGCCGCACGAGGTACGCCTGCGCGAGATCGGTGCGCCGGAGCCGGAGGAGCCCGCTCGCGCGCGGACGGGGACGGGGCGGCCGCAAGCGGGCGCCGCGTGCGCCGCGCGGGAAGGTGTGCGCGAGCGCGCGCCGGATGGTGTCGCGCGCCACCCCGCCCACCAGCGCGAGGCACATGTTGGCGGGCACGAAATGGCGCGCGATGAAGCTTCGCACCGCCTGCCGCGTCATGCGCCGGACGCTCGACACCGTGCCGCACACGGGATGCCCGAGGCCGTCGCCGAAGAAGCGCGCCCAGGCGTGCTCGTGCACGTAGTTGGCGGGGTCTTCCTGGCGGCCGCGGATCTCGTCGATCACCACGCGCTGCTCGTTGGCGAAGCGGTCGACGGGCACGGTGCTGCGGAAGCACTGTTCGGCGAGGAGCGCGAGCGCCTCCTCCACGTCCTGGTTGAAGACCTCGAAGTGCAGCGTGACGTCCTCGTAGCCGGTGTCGGCGTCGTGCTCGCCGCCGAGCTCGGCGGCGCGGCGGTTGAGCGTCGCCTGGTCGAGGCGGCGCGTGCCCTGGAAGAGCATGTGCTCGGTCATGTGCGCGATGCCGGGATGCGCCCCGTCGAAGCACGAGCCGGCGCGCACCACGAGGGCGATCGCCGTCAGCGGGCCCGGGAGGGGGTCGTGGAGGACGGTGAGGGCGCCGTGCTTGAAGCGTCTCGGCTCGCGCAGGCGGGCGCGCACCGGGCTCTTGTAACCCGAGTCCCGCGCGCGCGGTAGGGGGAGGGCATCGCCGCGGAGCGAGCGCGGTGATACGGTCGCTCCTCGGGAGGCGCGCACATGCGAACCCGCACGGTGACGGCGCTCGCGTTGACGCTGGCCCTCGCGGTCCCGGCCGGGGCGCGCACGCTCGGCGACGCGCGCAAGGCGGCGTGGCTGTCGGTGGCGCACCCCGGGCTGGGCGAGTACTACAACGCGGGCTGGGGCCCGTTCTTCGACCGCTGCCCGCAGAAGAAGTTCTGGCTCGGCCTGATCCCGTTCTACGGCTGGCCGGGATATCTCCAGATCCTGTCCGCGATCGATGCGTACCACGGGCGCACCTCGGACAACCTGCGGCCGGTCCAGGAGGAAGCTCCGCCGCGCCACCACCCGTGAAACTCCGCCCCGACACCCGGCATCGCAGCGAGCGGGCCAACATGCTCGAAGGCAGTGCCGATGCCCTGGGCGTGCAGCCGCATCGCGCGCGGCCGATCTGGCGCGTCGCGCTCGGTGTCGCGGCGCTCGCGGCGCTGATCGTCCTCGGCCGCCAGGCCGGCGGCTACGTGCTCGGCTTCGCGGGCTGGGTGAAAGGGCTCGGCGCCTGGGGCCCGGTGGTGTTCATCGCGGGCTACGTGCTGGCAACCGTCGCCTTCGTGCCGGGCGTGCTCTTGACGCTCGCCGCCGGCGCCATCTTCGGGCTCGTGCAGGGCGTGCTCTACGTCTTCGTTGCGGCGACGCTCGGCGCCTCGGCCGCCTTCCTCGTCGGACGCTACCTCGCCCGCGCCGCCGTCGAGCGGCGCATCGCCGCGAACCCGCGCTTCGCGGCCATCGACCGCGCCGTCGGCGCCGAGGGGCGGAAGATCGTCTTCCTCCTCCGCCTCTCGCCGGTGTTCCCGTTCAACCTGCTCAACTACGCCCTCGGGCTCACGCGCGTCCGCTTCGCCGACTTCTTCCTCGCCTCCGTCGGCATGCTCCCGGGGACGGTCCTCTACGTCTACTCCGGGAAGCTGATCGGCGACGTGACGGCGCTCGCCAGCGGCGCCGCGGTGGAGAAGGGGGCGGCGTACTACGCCGTCCTCGTCCTCGGCCTGGCGGCGACGGTGGCCGTGACCACAGTCGTGACGCGCACGGCGCAGCGCGCACTCCGCGACGCGACGGGCGAATGAGGCGCGTGTGATGCGCCACGTTCGGCTCGGGCGCAGGCTGCGAGGATCATCGGGAGGGGGAGAAGCTCGCGCTTGAGCGGGTCGAGACAGAGACCCAGCGCCTCGAGCGTGAAGGCGCCGAGGAGAACGGCGTCCCCCGGCTCGCCGAAGATCACCTCAGAATATAGCGGCCGTCGTGGTGGTCTTCCAGGCTGCTCGACGTCGTGGGGCGGAACGCGGTGGGACAACACGCGACGAGGGCCGAGCCAGCCGACGGCGCAGGATCATCGCGTCCAGGCGAGCCAGCGCTGGAACGCCTTCTTCACGGTCGGCGTGAGGCGGGTGCGGTTGTAGGCGTCGGCCGTCTTGCGGATGGCCTCGGCCTGCGTCGGGTAGGGATGGATCACGTTGGCGAGCGTGCCGAGGCCGAGCCCGCCCACCATCGCGAGCGTGATCTCGTTCAGCATCTCGCCCGCGTGCCGGGCGACGACGGTCGCGCCGAGGATGCGGTCGGTGCCCTTCTTCACGTGCACCTTGACGAAACCCCGCTCCTCGCCGTCGGCGATGGCGCGGTCGACGGTGGAGAGCGGCGTCACGAAGGTGTCGACGGCGATGTCCTGCCGCG
Organism: Deltaproteobacteria bacterium; assembly: GCA_005879795.1. Taxonomy (NCBI): domain Bacteria; kingdom Pseudomonadati; phylum Myxococcota; class Myxococcia; species Deltaproteobacteria bacterium. The sequence continues at coordinate 775 of VBKJ01000112.1, read as the reverse complement.
CGGCGTCGCGCTCGTACATCCCGACGTGCGCGATCTCCGGATCGGTGTAGGTGCACCAGGGGACGTGGAGCGCGCTCAGCTTCTTGCGGCCGAGGAAGAGGGTGTTCTGGATCACGATGCGCGCGGCCGCATCGGCCATGTGCGTGAACTTGTGCTGCATGCAGACGTCGCCCGCGGCGTAGATGCGCGGGTTCGTGGTCTGCAGGCGGTCGTTCACCACCACGCCGCGCGCCGTGTCCCACTGGACGCCGACCGCCTCGAGGCCGAGGCCCTCGACGTTGGGCGCGCGGCCCGCGCCGACCAGGATCTCGTCGACCGCGACCTCCCCCGCCGCGAACTCGATCACCCGCCGCCGCCCCCGGCGCGTGACCCGCCGGAGCTCGCAGGAGAGGACGAGGCGAATGCCTTCGCGCTCGAAGGCCCGCTGCAGGATCTCGGCGGCGTCCGCGTCCTCGCGGACGAGGACGTGCGGAGCGGCATCGAAGAGGACGACCTCGGACCCCAGGCGGCGGAACGCCTGCGCCAGCTCGCAGCCGATCGGTCCGGCGCCAATCACCGCGAGCGCAGCCGGGCGCTCGGTCAGCGAGAAGACGCTCTCGTTGGTCAGGAAGCCGGCCTCGGCGAGCCCCGGGATGGGCGGGTGGGACGCGCGCGCGCCGGTCGCGATCACGGCGCGCTTGAAGCGAAGCGCCGTGCCGTCGACCGCGACCGTGTCCGGCCCGGTGAAGCGAGCGTCGCCCAGGAAGACGTCGACGCCGAGCTCGTGCTGGAAGCG